>DATMAN010000094.1 GCA_035560005.1 Burkholderiales bacterium
CAAAACCCCCCGACGGTCGCGTTGCGACGAGAAGCGGTCGGATGCGAGGCGGCGCGCGAAGGACAGTAGCTGGGCCTACGGCCGAGCGCGCCAACGACGCAGACGGCCGCTTCTCGTCGCAACCCTTCGGGGCGGGGTCACTTGGGGCGCATCGCGTCGTTGCGGCTCGGGTCCTTGGCTCTGGCCAATGGTCTCGCTGCCCGCGCCTCGCGCTGCATCCCCAGCCACTCTGCGCCTCTGCGTCGAGGTCTGTCGATGTGGCGCGAGGCTACCGCATCGCCTGGGCTTTGGCCTGCAAGGTCTTCAGAGTGAAGACGTAGCTGTCCTTGGACATCGGCTTGTGACAGGCGAGGCACTCCGCCTGGTTCACGGCGGGGCGCACGGTCTTGTCAACGAGAAACACCGCGTAGTTCCAGTCGCCGTTGCGCAGCAGATCCGGGAAATCGTTGCCCCAGCCGGGCTGCGTCTCCATCGCGGTGTAGAAAAGCAGCTTGTCCTCCACGAAATTTCCGTCCGGCCCCTTGATCGGTTTCTTCTGGTCGTCCAGCCTGGCGCTGAACACCTCGACGAAGAAGTACGCGCCGTCCGGCATCGGCCGGCCCTCGCGCGCAGCCTCGATCGCCAGCCGGTTGGCGTAGTACTTGCGCACCTGGCCGCGGTCCGGGAAGCTGATCGTGTGGTAGTGCACGAAGTCGCGCTGATAGTTCTCGGGAAACTTCACGCGGGTGCGCTCGATGTGCGGCGGGATCGGGGAGTTGGCGGCGCTCGTGGCACCCGGCAGGCTGCTCCAGAACGCCGCGAGGTTCTCGATCTGCTGGTCGTTCAGTTGCGCCGCGATGGCGTTCATCAGCTCGTTCTTGCGCGCACCGGCCCGGAAGGCCTTGAGCTGGTTGATCATGTAAGCCGGCTTCTGCGCGGCGAGATTCGGAATCGTCGGGCTCACGCTCACGCCGTTCTGCCCGTGACAGGCGGTACAGGGTGCGGCGAGCGCGCGGCCCGCTTCGGCATCCGCCGCGCGGGCCGCGCCGGCCAAGCCGGCTACGCATGCTGCCATTGACAGAAACAGTGCAGCTCGCATGTCCTTTCTCCTTTCGGATCCATCGCAAAAAATGCGCGAAGGAGAGAATGAGTGGAAGGCGGGCAGCCACCGGCATTGCGCTTTGCTCGTCTTCCGCTTCACGTCTCGTCCTTCACTCCGTCGCCCCTCCCCGTGTCTCAGTGGTTGTCCCGAGGAATGCCCTTGGTCTTGTCGATGCGCTGATACTTGACCGCCGGCTTGAGCACCATGCCGTTGGCCAGTTCGTCGACCATGGAGCGCTGGATCTCCTGCCAGGGTGTCTGGCTCTCCGGAATCTTGAAGCCGCCCTGCTTGTCCAGCGCCTTGCGCCGCCGTTCCAGCTCCTCGTCGCTGATCAGGATGTTCGCGGTGCGCTTGTTCAGGTCGATGCGCACGCGGTCTCCCGTCTTGAGCAGCGCAAGGCCGCCACCGGTCGCCGCCTCCGGCGAAGCATTCAGGATCGATGGCGAACCCGAGGTACCCGACTGCCGGCCGTCGCCCACGCACGGCAGCTCGTGCGTGCCAGCCTTGATGAGCGCCGCGGGCGGCTGCATGTTCACCACTTCGGCCGCACCCGGGTAACCGATGGGGCCGCAGCCACGGATGAAGAGAATGCAGTTCTCGTCGATCTTGAGCTTCGGATCGTCGATCCGGTGGTGGTAGTCCTCGGGGCCTTCGAACACGATGGCCCGGCCCTCGAAGGCGTTCGGGTCTTTCGGGTTGGACAGGTAGCGCCTCCTGAACTCTTCCGAGATCACGCTGGTCTTCATGATCGCGCTGTCGAAAAGGTTGCCTTTCAGATTGAGGAAGCCGGCCTTTTGCTTGAGCGGCTTGTCGTACGGGCGGATCACCTTCTCGTCCAGGATTTTTGCCTTGCGGCAATTGTCGTACAGCGTCCTGCCGTTGACGGTGAGCGCGCTCTTGCGGATCTTGCCGGCCTTGATCAGCTCGCTCACCACCGCGGGCACGCCGCCGGCCCGATGGAATTCCTCGCCGAGATACTCGCCCGCCGGCTGCAGGTTCACCAGCAGCGGAATCTCGTAACCGATTCTCTCCCAGTCGTCGTTGTCGAGCTTCACCCCGATGTGGCGCGCGATGGCGTTGAGGTGGATCGGCGCGTTGGTCGAGCCGCCAATGGCGGAGTTGACCACGATCGCGTTCTCGAACGCTTCGCGGGTGAGGATCTTCGAGGGACGCAGGTCTTCCCATACCATCTCGACGATGCGCCTGCCGGTCTCGTAGGCGATCGCCGCGCGCTCCTTGTGGGGCGCCGGGATGGCGGCACAGCCCGGCAACGACATGCCGAGTGCCTCCGCCATGGAATTCATGGTCGTGGCGGTGCCCATGGTGTTGCAGTGGCCCACCGAGGGCGCGGATGACGCGATCAGCTCGATGAACTGCTCGTAATTGATCTCGCCAGCCGCCAGCATCTGGCGCGCCTTCCAGACGATGGTCCCGGAGCCGGTGCGCTCGCCGCGGAACCAGCCGTTGAGCATCGGCCCGCCGGAGAGCACGATGGCGGGAATGTCCACGGTGGCGGCCGCCATGATCTGGGCCGGGGTGGTCTTGTCGCAGCCGGTGGTCAGCACCACGCCGTCGATGAAATAGCCGTACAGCAACTCCACCAGCCCCAGGTAGCAGAGATTGCGATCCAAGGTGGCGCTGGGCCGTTTGCCGGTCTCCTGAATGGGGTGAACCGGAAACTCGAAGGCGATGCCTCCGGCTTCGCGGATGCCCTCGCGCACCCGCTCCGCCAGCACGAGGTGATGGCGGTTGCAGGGCGAGAGATCGGAGCCGGACTGCGCGATGCCGATGATCGGCTTGCCGGCCTGCAGTTCCTCGCGCTTCAAGCCCCAGTTCATGTAGCGCTCGAGATACAGCGCGGTCATGCCGGGGTTGTCGGGGTTGTCGAACCACTTGCGCGAACGCAGTCTGGACGGGTCTTTCTTGACGGATTGCCTTGCCATGATCGCAACTCTCCTCGGGACGCCGGGCTCTACTCGGCTTTGGGCGCAAACGATGAAACCAGCGATGAAATTCTAACCGAGGCGCGGTCGGAAGGCTGGGGTGCGCCGGTCAGGCTCGGCAGCCAGCAACGCCCAAAAAAGAACGGCCGAAGGGGGATCGGCCGCAAGCCACGACCAAACAGTGAGTTCGAGAGGTGATGGTTGTCATCCCATCGCCCCCAAGCTTATGCACGAGGGGGAGGCGGCGCCAGGGAAGAATTCCCTTTGTTGACCCGAAATACTACGTAGCCGTACGGGATTAGCTCAGTCTTCTTCCTCCCCTTCGAGAAAAGTCGCCGCGATGGCGCGCCACTCGTCTTCCAGCGGGCCTTGCGGCATCGGGCGGCCCGCGCGCCGGTACCAGTAGCGGGCGTTGCCGAGATCGCCTTCCTTGCGGTGCAGATAGGCGTGGACCCACGCGGCCGGCGCGCCGCTTTCGTTCTGCACCGCCTCGTGCGCCTTGTCCCAGCGGCCGCGCGCATCGAGCCAGAGCGCCCGCAGCACGGTAGGCAGCGATTTCGGCGGCTCCGACGCACCGAGAGAAGCCTCGAACTCGGACAGTTTCATTCGCCGCTCCGATTCGAAGGGCGTGTGCGCCAAGGCAAGCGGCGAGCGCGGACCGCCGCTCTATTCGCCGACCGTAGCGGATTCTTCGGCGGCCGGCGCGCTGGAGATCAGACCGTGATTGAGCGCGATGCGCACCACCTGCGCTGTATTGCTGACGTCGAGCTTCTGCCGGATGCTCGACTGGTGATTCGCCACGGTCTTGTAGGACAGGCAGAGGATCTTCGAGATTTCCTGCAGCGAGTGACCCGCCACGAGCAGGCGGAACACCTCGAACTCCCTGGCCGACAGCGCGTCGATCGGCTTCTCCTTGCCGGGCAGCATTTGCACGGCCAGTTCCTGCGCCATCTCGTGGCTGATGTAGAGCTTTCCGCTGGCGACCAGCCTCACCGCTTCCACCAGCACTTCCGGCGCGGCGGACTTGGTCACATAGCCGCGCGCCCCGGCCTGCAGTGCGCGCGAAGAGAACACGGTGTCCTCGTGCATGCTGAACACGAGGATCTTCTGCTCCGGCGCGCGCGCGATCACGCGCCGCACGACTTCGATGCCGCTCAGCCCCGGCAGACTGATGTCCAGCACCGCCACGTCCGGCTTCGAGTCGCAGATCAGGCGGTAGGCTTCCTCGCCGGTGCCGGCTTCGGCGATCACCTCGATGTCGTCGGTGCGCTCCAGCAGCCGGCGATAGCCTTCGCGCACCACCGCGTGATCGTCGATCAGCGCCACGCGCACCGTCTTTCTCGTTTCCGTCATCGCCTTGCTCCAACCGGAATCGTCACGTCGATTCTGACACCCTTGCCCGGTGCCGCGTCAAGCTCGAAACGGCCGCCCAGCGCCTCCACCCGCTCGCGCAATCCGATCAGCCCCAATCCCTGCCCGCGCGAACCGGGCTCGAAGCCCCGGCCGTCGTCGGAAAAGCTCACCGAGAGCACGTCCCGCCCGGCCGCGCGCCCGATCGCGATCCTCACCCGCGCGGCCTGTGCGTGCTTCGCGACGTTGGTCAGGCACTCCTGGATCAGGCGGTACACCGTGATGTTGACGCGCTCGTCCAGACCCTGCAGCTCGCCTTCGGCACGGAACTCGCAGCGCACGCCGGCATGGCGCCGCTGCCACTGGTCGACGGCATACTGGACAGCGGGCACCAGGCCCAGTTCGTCCAGCGCCACCGGCCGCAACTGCCGCGTGAGGCTACGCACGGTGTCGTAGACGTGGCTCGAGAGATCGATGATCGCCTGCGCGCCGCGACGGATGTCGGGCAGCGCTTCGCTCTGATCCCGAATCGCCACGGCGTCGACCTTGATCGCATTGAGGCTCTGCCCCAGCTCGTCGTGCAGCTCGCGCGCCAGCTCGCGCCGCTCGTCTTCCTGCGCCTGCAGGTAGCGCTGCGAGAGCAGCCGGTTTTCCCGCAGCGCTTCGGCCAGATCGTGTTGCACGCGCGTGAGTTCGGTGATGTCGGTCATGTACAAATGCAGCTCCGAGTCGCCTCCCACGTACGGCGCCCTGCACAGCGTGGCCACCACGCGCAGGTCCGAGCCGTCCTGCCGCCTGAGCTGCAGCGTCGGCAGCTCGATCTTGTCCCCCTCCAGCAGCCGCGCGCGGTGCGCGCGCCATTCGCCGGCATCGGCATAGAACTCCCCGATCGAACGGCCTTGCAGCGCTTCCGGCCCCTCGACGTTGAACAGTCGTGCGGCGGCCGGATTGGACAGCAGGATACGGCCCGACGGGTCCATCAACACGTTGCCGGAAAGATTCTCCATGAAGAGCAGCCGGTACTGCTGCTCGCGCTGGATCAGCGCCTGCTGCGCCTGGATGCGCAAGTTGGCCTGCTCGAGCATCTGCCGCGAACGGCGCCACGAGAACCATGCCAGCGCGACGATCATCGCCAGGAACGTGATCGGCAACTCGTCGATCTGGTAGGGCTCCAGCGGTCGGGTCACGGCAAGTACCCGCTCGTTGAGCTCCAGCAGGCTGGCGAGTGCGAACGTCGCAACCGCGACCGCGAAAACGACGAACAGGTCGCGGCGCACCGACGGGCGCAGCGTGTCGGCGATCGGACTCTCGAAGGATTGAGCGATGGTTGTCATGGAAATCGGCCCCGGCCGGAGGTATAGCGCACGCGTCCCGGAGCAACAAGGGAAAAATTCCCGGGCTCCGGAGGTTCTTTCGAAAGACCGATTCTCCCTCCAAATCTCCCGTTCGCGCGAGGAGCGCTTCCGGCCCGGCGCGGGAAGCCGTCCGCTACCGGGGAGGTCTGTGGCAGCGATAGCCTGAAGACGGTTCGCCGGCTGTACTGAACCCGCATCGAAGATGGAATCCCAGTCCTGGTTCGCGACGGCAATCCTGCGCCTCGTGCTGCCGCTCGCGTTCGCCTATCTGCTGTGCCTGCTCGGCGTGATCGCGCTCGCCGCGCGCTCTCTGCGCTCCGGTCAATCGACCGGGGAAACGTCGGGAGCCTTTCCCGAGGTTCATCGGGACAACTCCCCCTCAACTCCACAGGGCTGGCGCACTTAGAGTTCTGCGCTCGTCGCGCCACCGCGCAGCCGTGGCCCCGGGGGGTCGCGCCCTGGTCGTTCGCATCAATAACCAGAAGGAACACTCAATGTCCTCGATCCGTCGCCGGACCGCACCAGCATCATTCGCCGCGCTGTCTCTCGCTCTGAATGCCGCACTCGCCCATGCGCAGGAGAGCCGCACTCCGAGCCTCGAGGCGCCCACCGTGGAGGTCGTCGGCACGACGCCCGTACCCGGGTTGGGCACACCGCGGGAGCAGGTGCCTGCCAACGTGCAAGTGGTCACGGCCGACACGATGCGCGAACAACAGGTACTCAATCTGCCGGACTTCATGGAACAGTCCATGCCGTCGGTCTTCGTGCAGCACATCCAGAACAATCCCTTCCAGCCGAACCTGACTTACCGCGGCTTTCTCTCTTCGCCACTGCTCGGTTCGCCGCAGGGGCTGTCGGTGTTCCAGGACGGCGTGCGCATCAACGAGCCGTTCGGCGACATCGTCAACTACGACTTGATCCCCCGGAACGCGATCTCCACCATGACGCTGGTGCCTGGCTCGAACCCCGTGTTCGGTCTCAACACCCTGGGTGGTGCCATCGACATTCGCACCAAGAGCGGTGTCTACTATCCCGGGCTCGAGGCCGAGGCCTCCGGCGGCTCCTGGGGCCGCAAGCAGGCCGCGGTCGCCTGGGGCGGCTACGGCGAGCGCGCCGACTACTTCATCGCCGGCAACTGGTTCGACGAGGATGGTTGGCGCGACTTCTCCCCCTCCGAGGTGCGGCAGGCCTTCGCCAAAGTCGGCTGGGAGAACGGCGAAACCGACTTCGACCTCGCGTTCACCCACGCCGATACCGATCTGACCGGCAACGGCGTGCTGCCGGAGCGCATGCTCGAACAGCGCCGCGACCAGATCTTCACCTATCCGGACAACACCCGGAACAAAATGACGATGGTGAACCTCACCGGCAGCCACTGGCTCGACTCGCAGTGGCTGGTCTCCGGCCTGGTGTACCACCGGAGCAACGACGCGAAGACACTCAACGGTGATGTCAACGACGACTTCGAGGAAGATCCCGCCCTGGATGGCGCCGCCGGTGCCAATGGCGGTCTGGGCTTCAATCAGGAGACGGCGGTGAGCAATCGCAGCCAGACCGATCAGAGCAGCATCGGGATCGGACTGCAATTGACCTGGGGGCTGGAGCGCAATCAGCTCGCCATCGGTGTTACCCATGACCGCAGCAAATCGGACTTCCGGTCGTCGAGCCAGGTAGGCATCTTCAACGCCGACCGCAGCGTGCTCGAGCAGGACGCCGAGGAAATCGAGAACATCCTGGAAGGCAAGAGCGTCACGAGCAGCGTTTACTTCACCGACACCTATCGGGTGACCGAACGCCTCGCAGCGACCATCTCGGGGCGATTCAACCGCACCAACGTAAAGACTACCGACCTCTTCGATCCGACCCCGCCGAACCTGGACGGCGATCACAGCTATTCGAAGTTCAATCCGGCGATCGGATTCACCTATGCGGTCAACCCTGCGCTGACCACTTATGCAGGCTGGAATCAGGGCAACCGCGCACCCAGCCCGATCGAGCTGGGCTGTGCCGATCCCAACAACCCGTGCACGCTGCCGGCGGGGCTGGCCTCGGATCCGTTTCTGGAGCAGGTCGTCGCGCGCACCATCGAGTTCGGTGCACGTGGCCGGGTGGCGCAGCGCGTGGCCTGGAACGCCGGGGCCTTCCGCACCGTGAACCGCGACGACATCCTGTTCGTGGGCACGAGCACCAGCGCCGGCTTCTTCGCCAACTTCGGCAAGACGCAGCGACAGGGTATGGAACTCGGCCTTTCCGGCGCAACCGGCGGGAAATTGCGCTGGAACTTGAACTACAGTTATGTCGACGCGACCTTCGAGTCCTCCGCCTGCCTGCTCTCCGAGAACAACAGCAGCCGCGGCACCTCCCCGGTGTGCACCGACGTCGGTGCGGGCACCGGCGATGACCTGATCCTGGTTTCGCCCGGCGACAGGATCCCGGGCATTCCCGAGCACCAGCTGCGCCTGTCCGGCGACTACCGGGTCACGGACAAGTGGTCCTTAGGTGCCACGTTGATCGCCTTCTCCGACAGCTACGCGCACGGCAACGAGAACAACCGCCATCGACCGGGCGACGCCACGGACCTGCTCGGCGATACCAGAACCTTTCTGGGCAGCGGCAAGGTTCCGTCCTATGCGATCGTGAACCTGGTGACCCGCTATCGCTTCGGTGAACAACTGGAGTTCTTCGGGCGCATCGACAACGTGTTCGACAGGGAATACTCGACCGCCGCGATACTGGCCGAGAATCCGTTCGACGCCGGCGGTGTGTTCCAGACCAACTCGGACAACTGGACCCGCGAGACCTTCTTCGCGCCCGGGGCGCCACGCGCGTTCTGGGTCGGCATGAGGTACCGGCTGGCCAGGGCGCCGCGCAGCTAACCGGCAAGCGTGCCACCTCGGGCCCGCCCGGGATTCGGGCGGGCTTTTTCTCGATCCGGCGGCGCTTGCCTATAATGCCCGCCCATGACGCCGCCCGGCACGTCCCCGGTTCGCGCGCTGCTATTCGACGTGTTCGGCACGGTCGTCGACTGGCGCGCGGGCATCATCCGGGAAGGCCGCGCGCTCGGCCGCGCCAGGGGTCTGCGGGTGAACTGGAGCAGGTTCGCAGACGACTGGCGCGCGGGCTACCAGCCGGCCATGGACCGCGTGCGCCACGGCGAGCTGCCGTGGATGAATATCGACGCGTTGCATCGACTCATCCTGGACGAGCTGCTGGTCCGTTTCGGCATCGATTCGTTGAGCGATTCGGAGAAGGATCATTTCAACCGCGCGTGGCATCGGCTGAAGCCCTGGCCGGACGCGGTGCGGGGCCTCAAGCGCCTGAAAAGGAAGTTCTTGATCGCTACCTTGTCGAACGGCAACGTCGCGCTGCTCACCAACATGGCGAAGCACGCCGGCCTGCCGTGGGACTGCATTCTTTCCGCCGAGCTGTTCCGTCACTACAAGCCGGACCTCGAGGTCTATCAGGGCGCTGCGCACTTGCTTGGCTTGCCGCCGCAGGAAGTCATGCTGGTGGCCGCGCACAAGGACGACCTGCGCGCGGCGCGGCAGGCCGGGTTGCGCGCCGCGTTCGTCGCGCGGCCACGCGAGAAAGGTCCGCGCGTCGCCGTCGATGTCGCGCCGGACCCGTCGTTCGACGTCAACGCGACCGACTTCCTCGATCTGGCCGACAAACTCGGGGCGTAAACCGATGGCGAGTTCCGACAGCAATCCCCGGGCCGACCGCCGGGCGCAGGTGTGGGACCTGCCGGTGCGGCTGTTTCACTGGGCGCTGGTGCTGCTGCTGATCTCTCAGATCGTCACCGCCAGCATCGGCGGCAATGCGATGGAGTATCACAAGCTCGGCGGATACGCGATCCTGACGCTGGTGCTGTTTCGCCTCGCCTGGGGCGTCCTGGGTACCCGTCACGCGCGCTTCGCCGACTTCGTGCGCGGCCCGCGCGCAGTGGTCGAGTACGCCCGCGTACTGCTCGCCGGCGGGCACCGCGCCTATCCCGGACACAACCCGCTGGGCGGCTGGTCGGTGATGCTGATGCTGGCTTCGCTGCTCGTGCAGACCGGGACCGGCCTGTTCGCGGACGACGAGATCATGACCACCGGCCCGCTGGAGAAATACGTTACCGACGATACCGCGAGCCTGCTCACGGCGATCCACGAGATCAACGCTGCGGTGCTGGTCGCGCTCGTCGTCGTGCATGTCGCGGCCGTCCTCTACTACCTGGTGGGACGGAAAGAGAATCTGATCCGGCCGATGATCACCGGCCGCAAGGACTGGATCGAGCCGGTCGAGGACCCGCCATCTGAGGCCGCGATCGCCGCAAAGGCGGTGGCGCTGCTAGCGCTCTCGGGGCTGGCCGTCTTTGGCCTCGTCAATCTCTAAGTCGAAAAGCGAACTGCGAATGCACGCCGGCGATAGCCGGAGACGTAGCCCGGGGTGGAGATTCCGGGCTCGAGCCTCGGGTCGGGGACGATCCGGGGCGACCCCGCAGGAAATTCGATCACGCCCGCCCAGATCGGCAAGGCATAGTCCTGTGCATCGTCGTGCGGCGGCCCGTCGCGAACCTTGGCCGAGGCTTCGACGATCTCCAGCGCCAGCACGGTGGTCTGCGCCAGCTCCGACGCCTTGACCGGGCGGAACGCTTCCCAGCCGCCCGGCAGAATGTGATCCGAAATCACCTTCAACGCGGCGGGCTTGCGCTCCGCCGGTACCGGCTCGGCAGTGCCGAGCAGGACCACCGAGCGGTAGTTCATCGAGGAGTTGAACGCCGAGCGCGCCACCACCAGTCCATCGACCAGGGTGACGGTGACACACACGGGAATGCCCGCGCCGGTCGCCTTGAGCATGCGGCTCGCCGCCGAACCGTGGAAGTACAGGGTGCGGCCGCTGCGCCCGTAGCCGGTCGGAATCACGTAAGGCTGTCCGTTGGCGACGAAACCGACGTGACAGACGAACCCCTCGTCGAGGATCGCGCTGATCGTGTGGAAATCGTAATGACCGCGCGCAGGGTAGCGCTCGAGCGTGGTGCGGCTGGATTGAAGATCGTCCATGAGTCAACGCGCGACGCGTGCCAGGTGACGAACGGCCAAGACGCCGGACGGGATGAGGTCACGTAACGAAAGCGGCAGGCCGGCTTCGTGGCGCCTCACCCGTGCCTCTTTGGCTGTCTTTCGTCGCCTGTCCCCGGTCACTTACTCCTGTACTTGTCGTGACAGGCCTTGCAGGCCTTGCCGGCTTCGCCGAGCTGCGCCTTGGAGGCGTTCAGGTCTCCGCCCTTTGCGACGTCCGCCAGCTTGGCGACTTCCGCCTGCATCTTTTCCAGCTTGGCCTTGAAGTCGTCCATCTCCAGCCAGATTTCCGGCTTGGCCTTGGTATCGCCCTTCTCGGAACCGGGGGTGAAACCCTCCAGCGGGAGCTTGCTCATGAAGGCGACGATCTCGGCGTTGCGCGCGAACGCGGCGGCGTCGTAGGGCTTGTCGCCCTTGGCCATCGCGCCCATCGAACCGAAGTTCCAGCCGATGACCGCCATGACGCCCCTGCGATACTTGATTGCGTCTTCAGGCTTCTGGGCCGCCACGTACTGCGCAGACACGGCGAAAAGGACGGTGAACAATGCTTGCAACAGGCGCTTCATCGCTTCCTCCTCCTTTGCTTGTTGATTGCGGCCGGGCGATTCTAGCACCCGGCCGTTTCTACTTTCTGAACAGCCAGAAGAGGATGCTCAGAACGATGGAGACGATCAGTCCGGTGGTGATCGGGAAATAGAAATGAAACCCGTCGCGCTCGATGCGGATGTCGCCCGGCAGGCGCCCCAGGCCGAGCTTGGAAAGCAAGGGCCACAGAAGCCCCGCGGCGAGAATGACGATCCCGATGATGATCAGCCAGCGTTGCATTCTTGAACCAAACTCTCACCGCAGAGGGCGCGGGGGACGCCGAGGAAAAACAAAGCACACGGGGTGCAAGAAAAGTCCACGCGAAGATCCCGATGCCTCACTGAGTCCCCGCCGTCCGCGATGCTTCCAACTCATTCCCTTTCTGGGTTTACTCCGCGTCCTCTGCGTCGAACGCTCAGGATTTTTGGCCGCGTTGATAGGTACCGATGAGGACGGCTTCGGCGAGCACATGGCCTTTCATGGCCCGTTCGAGGTCGGCCTTGCGCGGCCTGTTCAGATCGGGCAGCAGCGCATCCAGCGCGTAGAGCTTGTGGAAGTAGCGATGCCGGCCGATCGGCGGGCATGGTCCGCCGTAACCGGTACGCCCCCAGTCGTTGATGCCCTCCAGCGTGCCGGCGGGCAGTTGTTTCACTGCCTCGGCGAGCGAAGAGGTGTGCGGCGCAATGTTGTAGAGCACCCAGTGCACCCAGGTCATCTTCGGCGCCTTCGGGTCCGGCGCGTCGGGATCGTCCACGATCAGCACCAGGCTCTTCGTGCCGCTCGGCAATCCGCTCCAGGAAAGCGGCGGCGAGACGTCATCGCCGTCGCAGGTGTACTTCTTGGGAATCGGACCGTTGTGCGTAAAGACGCTCGACGTGATCTGCATGCTCATTCTCCCTCTCACCCCCGCCTCGAGCGCTCATGCCTGGAAAGCGCCCAGGCCACGTGCTCTCTCACCAGCGCGGACGGATGCTCGCGCCGGGATTGCAGCGCGGCCACCACGGCCGCGCTGGTCGGCGCGTTGCCCAGCGCGACCGCGAGGTTTCTCAGCCAGCGTTCGAAGCCGATCCTGCGGATGGCGCTGCCTGCCATTCTGCGCTCGAAATCTTCTTCGCTCCATCGGAACAGCTCGACCAGGCTCGCGCCGTCCAGGCCGTTGCGTACCGCAAAGTCCGGCACCTGCGCCTTGCGCGCGAAACGGTTCCAGGGGCATACGAGCTGACAGTCGTCGCAGCCATAGATGCGGTTCCCCATCAGCGGCCGCAGCGCCTCCGGGATGGAACCCTTGTGCTCGATGGTCAGGTAGGAAATGCAGCGGCGGGCATCAAGCTGGTAAGGCGCGACGATCGCCCGGGTCGGGCAGATCTCCAGGCAGCGCCGGCAACGGCCGCAGTGCTCCGACACCGGGGCATCCACTGGCAGCGGCAGGTTGGTGTAGATCTCTCCCAGGAAGAACCACGATCCGGCCTCCCGGTGCAGCAACAGCGTGTGCTTGCCGCGCCATCCGAGACCGGCCTGCACGGCCAGCTCGACTTCCATCACCGGCGCGCTGTCGGCGAAAACACGGGCGGAAAAGCCCGGAACCTCACGGCCGATCCGTTCGGCGAGCTTCTGCAACCGGGCGCGCACAACCTTGTGATAGTCGCGCCCGAGCGCATAACGGGCCACGTAGGCCGACTCGGGGTCGTTCAACACCTCTTCCGGATCACGCGCCGGTGCCGGCAGATAGTCCATGCGCGCGCTGATCACGCGCGCCGTACCCGGAATCAGCTCCGCCGGCCGCGCGCGGCGCGCCCCGTGGGCGGCCATGTAGTCCATGTCGCCATGGAATCCCCGCGCGAGCCATTCGAGCAGCCGCGCTTCGGCCCGCGTCAAGTCCACGCCGGCGATGCCAACCCGATCGAAGCCCAGCTCGCGTCCCCACGCCTTGATCCGGCGTGCCAAGCGCGCGAAATCCACGCTCCGGGCCTCAGCGGGCGCCGATCCGTCGTTTTCGATCCGTACCGGCATGCTCGGAAAAGAGTTCGGCGAGCCGGCGCGTCTCGCCGTGGCGCATGAGAAAGAACCGCTGGGCAGACACGCCGGCGTCGGCCAGCGCTCGCGCAAGGCGCACCGGCGGCTCGTCCAGCAGCTCATCGGTCAGCCGGAAGGTCCCCCAGTGCATGCCCACCGAATAGCGCGCGCGCAGATCGAGATGCGCCTGCACCGCCTCTTCGGGATTGACATGGTTGGTCTTCATGAACCAGCGCGGCTCGTACGCACCGATCGGAATCAGGGCCAGGTCGAATCCGCCGAAACGCGCCGCGGCATCCGCCAGATCCTGCGAGTAGCCGAAGTCGCCACCGAAGAAGTAGCGCCGCCCCTGATGCTCGATGACCCAGGCGCCCCACAAGGTGCGGTTGCGGTCCCACGGCGTGCGCATGCTCCAGTGCTGTACCGGAACGAAGTGCAGCTTCAATGCCATCATCTCCACGCTGTCGCCCCAGTCGAGTTCGTCGACATTCGGGATCCCGGCGGACTGCGCCCAGCGTTTCAGCCCGAGACCGACGAAGTAACGCGGCGGACCGCCCGCCTGCTTCGCGAGGCGCCGCAGGGTCGCGCGATCCAGATGATCGTAGTGGCTGTGCGACACGACGACGATATCGATGCGCGGCAGCGCCTCGAAATCGAGCGCCGGTGGCACGTGGCGCTTCGGCCCGGCAAAGGACAGCGGCGAGGCACGTTCGGTCAGGTGCGGATCGGTCAGGATGTTCACGCCGCCCAGTTGCAGCAGAAACGTGGCGTGCCCGATCCAGGTCAGCGTCGACTCGCGCCGGTTGTTCTTCAGGAAAGCGGCGTCGGGCTTGCTGACCGGGAACCCGTAGCCGCCGGGCGGGTCCTCCGGCACGCCGTGGCGCCATCGCTCCCATTGCCATTTCCAGAAGCTTCCTTTCGGAGGATGCGGATAGACGTTGCGAAAGCCGTTCGGAGTGTGATGCGGTTTCACGGGACTATAATGCGGACCCGAAACGCAGGACGCCAGCGTCACCGCGCAGCACGATGACACCAGCCACCTGAGAGCCGGGGTTGGCACGCTTCTGATCACTTGTGTTGCAGTCTAGCGTCACTGGAAGCCGGCACAAAGACATTCGCGGAGGAGAACAGGCATGGCCGCAGACAAACAGGCGGTGGGCGTCATCGGGCTGGGCTCGATGGGAATGGGGGTAGCCCGCACACTGCTGCGCAAGGGATTCCAGACCCACGCTTTCGACGTTCGGCCGGAGGTCCTCGAGGCCTTCGCCAGGGAAGGCGGACGCGTCCACGCTTCGCCGGCTGCGCTCGCGGCGCAAGTCGGCGTGCTGATCGTCCTCGTCGTCAACGCGGACCAGACCAGCACGGTGATGTTCGGCAAGGAAGGCGCCGCCAATGCGCTCGCCGAGGGCAGCGTAGTGATTTCGAGCGCCACGGTCGCGCCCGAATTCGCCATCGATCTCGGCGAGCGGCTTGCCTCGAAGGGGCTGTTCGTGATCGACGCGCCGGTTTCGGGGGGCGCGGCGCGCGCCGCCAAGGGTGAGCTGTCCATCATGGCCTCCGGTCCGAAGGAAGCCTTCGCGAAAGCCGAGGCGGTACTCTCAGCGATCGCCGCCAAGGTCTATCGCCTGGGCGAGGCCCCCGGCATGGGATCGAAGGTGAAAATGATCAACCAGCTGCTGGCCGGCGTACACATCGCCGCGGCCTGCGAGGCCATCGCCCTGGGCATTCGCGCCGGCGCCGACCCCAGAGTCCTGTATGAGGTGATCTCGAACAGCGCGGGCTCCTCTTGGATGTTCCAGAACCGGGTGCCGCATATCCTGGAGGGAGACTACACGCCGCTGTCTGCGGTGAACATCTTCGTGAAGGACCTTGGCATCGTGCTCGATTCGGCCAGGAAGATGGCCTTCCCGCTGCCGCTCACCGCCGCCGCGCACCAGCTCTACCTGGCCGCCGCCGGCGCAGGACTGGGCGGCGAAGACGACTCGGCGGTAGTGAAGGTCTATCAGCGGCTTTCGGGCATCCAGCTCCCGGAGAAGCGGACTACAGGCAACGGTTGACCATCGAGGCACCAGGAAGAGCGAAACGGGAAGTATCTGCAAAGAACAGCGCGTTACGCGCAGGCCGCGTCTCGGAACCTCCTCCGCCCGCGGGTCATTCCGACCGTCTGCCGATGTTCCGGTCTTCTTGGGTGTCTTGCTGCGTCGTTCTGAACTTCAGATCTTGTCGTTTTCCAATCGCCGCTCCAGTTCGCGCAGAGTCAGCGCCACGTCCCAGAGGTTGGGGTTGAGCTCGAGCGCGCGGCGAAAGAAATGCGCCGCCTTGCGCAGATCGCGGCGCTCCAGCCAGATGTCGCCGCAACTCTGCAGGACACCGAAATGGTAGGGATTGAGCTCCAGGGCGTGCTGGTAGTCGGCGAGCGCGCGATCGTAATCGCCGACGATCGAGTAGGCATCGCCGCGCTTGTTCCAGGCCTCGGCGAAATCCGGTTTGGCGGTGATCACTTCGTTGAGCGTGGCGATGGCCGCGGAGATCTTGTGTTGCCGAATGAGATCGATGCTGACCTGGAACATGGGATCGAGCGTGGAATCGTTCGCGCGCAGCCAAAGCCCCCAAAGCGCCTGTTCGGCCATACCGCGCACGGTTTCGTCCTCGTCCCACAGCTTCTGCAGCATGAGCGGCACGTCGTCCGAGACGCCCACCTCGGCCAGCCTGCCCAAGCCTGCACGACGCTCCGCCGCGCTGGTGCTGCCGAGCTTCTGCAGCGCCTCCTCCCGGGAGAGCGGCGACCAGTCGGCGCCCATGGAAGGCTGCGAGCCGGCCAGGACCAGCAGCAGGGCTGCCATCCCGGGAAGATGCCGATAGCGCATCACGCTTCCCCTCCTCGCCGCTCGGACATGCCGCAACGGATTGCCATTAAGCTCCCGGCCGGACACGCAGGCAAGTCCTTCCACCGCACCTGGTCGCAGAAGCCCACAGACATTTGGACGCCAGAGCGCAAGCGAATGTTTCTCACCGGTCCAGGACAAAAAAAGCCCGCCGTGCAGGCGGGCTTCGGAAGCCGCGGAGAAATCAGTGGATGGTCAGCCGCTTCATCGCGCTGGAGCGCTTCTTCGGCAGCGTCAGGTAGAGGACGCCATCCACATGCTTGGCCTGCGCCTGAGTTTCGTCGACCGGCTCAGGCAGGTTGATCATGCGGGAAATCCTGCCGAACGTCCGCTCTTTCACCAGCCAGTTCGGCTCCTCTCCCGCGGTCTTCTCTTCGCGGTTTTCCGCATTGATGCTGACATTATCGTCGTAGACGCTGACCTGTATCGACTCCTTCTTGACGCCGGGCAGTTCAACGCTCATGTGATAGGCGTCCTGGGTTTCCGCGACATCCATGCGCGGCCAGGTGTCGCCCGCGCGACGCGCGACTGTCCCGAAGAACGCCGGGAAGATGTCGAACAGGCTGTCTTCCATCGGATCCCAACGGGCGATGTTTGCCATCATAGTTCCTCCTTGCTTCCTCCTTTGCTCGGCAAAAGAACCTAAAACGGCAAGCTCGCGCTTGCTCACTGTAAAGCTAGGGTCTGTTGGCACGGTTTCAAGGGTGCTTGAAGCCGGTGGCTCCGGTCCCTATCTAATTTTAAAGATTCCTGTTCCTTTGAATAATCAGGAGGTTGAGATGATCCACTCACTCACGGAACTCAGCCGGGGCGTGTCCCGGGCCTGGGACAGCGTCGCCCAGGGATGGCGCGAACTCATCGGCCGTTCCGGCCAGGCCTTGACCAAGTTCAACCGCGCGCGCGACGCATCCTCGCCGGTACCCGTCAATGCCGCCCGTGCCGGAGGTTTCCCCACCTGGAGTCTTCTGGCTGGCGAGGTCATCGACAAGGGCAAGGCGCTCGTGGTGCAGCTCGAGGTACCCGGGGTGGAGAAAGACGACCTCGAGATCTTGGTCCGCGACCACGCGCTCCATGTGCGTGGCGAGCGCCGCGTCAATCGGGACTACATCGGCGACTGGTACTACAGGATGGAGCGCGCGTACGGCAGCTTTCAGCGCGTGGTCCCGTTGCCGGTGCGCGTCGAAGCGTCCAAGGCGCACGCCGAACTGCGCAACGGCGTCCTGACGATCACCGTACCCAAGGCCGGCAACGGCAAAGTGGCCCGTCTGCCGATCAAATGAAGCGGCCGCGCCGCTCGATCAGATAGCGCCGCAGCATTTCGACGGTGGAGCGCACGCCGTCCATGTTCGGATTGGCGGCGAGCGCCCGCTCGAAATAATCGAGCGCCCTTTCCGGCTGGCGCCTGCGCAACATCAGTTGTCCATAACCGGACAGGGCGCCGAAGTGCTGGGGGTTGCGCTTGAGCACCTCGTCGCAGTCGGCGATCGACAGGTCGTCCTGCCCCAGAAGAAAGTAGACCGTCGCGCGCTTGTTCCACGCCTCGGTGAAGGCGGGATTGTGCTCGATCAACTGGCTGAACGTGCGCAGCGCCGAGCGCAACAGACCTTCCCGCATTTGCCTCACACCGATGCGGTAGAGCTCATCCGCCTGGGGATCGCCCGAACGTCCCCAAATCTGCCAGATGGCGTTCTCCGCGATCCTGCGAACGGCGGGATCGTCGTCGTAGAGCGCCGCATAAAGCACCGGGAGGTCGTCGGCGATTCCCACCTCACCGAGCGCCGCGTAGGCCTGGCGGCGCAGCACGGCATCGCGGGCCGCCGTGCCGGCCAGGGCTTCCTCGCGCGGGGTGCGCGGTTGCTCCGCGTACATGCCCGCCGGGACCACCACCAGCAGAAGCACGACGAGGGTTCGAATCAGGTGCATCGGTGTCGGATGACAATGCGCGGCACGAAAACTACAATGCGGCAGCCGCTCACCTGCGCCATTCTAGACCCGGACTTTGTACTTGCCCTATTCATGTTTGGACCGTCGCGTGCGTTGGCATCGTCCGGCGCTTCGCCGTAGGCGCGCAACTGCAGCATCGAGAAGGCGGGTCAGCGCGATGCCGCGCGACTGTTGCGCGGACCGCGCAGAACAGGACTGACACCGCCGATGCCGCCGCTTCCGCCGCCCGCGCAACCGGGCATGCCCCTGCAGGAGGTCGACACGCCGGCCTTGCTGCTCGATCTGGACGCCTTCGAACGCAATCTCGACCGGCTCGACGCGTCGCTGCGCGGAGCCATGGTGCGCGTGCGGCCGCATGCCAAGTCCCACAAGTGCCCGGAGATCGCGCGGCGTCAGATCGCGCGAGGCGCGGTCGGGGTGTGCTGCCAGAAGGTCGCGGAGGCCGAGGCCATGGTCGACGGCGGCGTGGGCAACGTCATGGTGAGCAACGAGATCGTCGGAGCGTCCAAGCTCGCGCGTCTGGCCGCTCTGGCCACCCGCGCGGACATCAGCGTGCTGGTGGACGACGCCGAGAACGTCGAGGCGCTCGACCAGGCGGCAGGCCGCCACGGCGTTCAGCTCGGCGTGCTGGTGGAAGTCAACGTCGGAGCCAATCGCTGTGGCGTGGACCCGGGCCCGCCGGTCCTGGCGCTCGCCAATCGAATCCTGGCCTGCGACAACCTGCGCTTTCTCGGGCTGCATGCCTACCAGGGCGCCGCGCAGCACGCGCGGACGCCCGCCGAACGGCGTGCCCTGATCGATCGAGCGGTTCAGTATGTGCGCGCCTGTCTGGAGCTGCTGCACGAGTACGGCGTGCAGTGCGAGATCGTCACGGGCGCCGGGACCGGGACCTATCTCCTGGAAGCCAGAAGCGGCGTCTACAACGAGATCCAGCCGGGCTCGTACGTGTTCATGGACGCGGACTACAACCGCAACCTGGGCGAGGACGGCCGGCCCATGCGCTTCTTCGAGCAAAGCCTGTTCGTCTGGACCACCGTGATGAGCCGTGCGAATCCGGAGCGCGCGATCGTCGATGCTGGCTTGAAGGCGCTCGCCTTCGACTCCGGAATGCCGCAGGTCGCCGCCGAGGACGCCGAATACGTCAAGGCGAGCGACGAGCACGGGGTGCTGAAGACACCGCCCGGGTCGAAGCTCAAACTCGGCGACAAGATCAGGTTGATCCCGGGCCATTGCGATCCCACGGTGAATCTCTACGACTGGATCGTGGGTTACCGCGATGGCGTCGTCGAAACCATCTGGCCCATCGCCGCCCGCGGCGCTTTCTATTGAAAGCTCGAGCTCTCACCGCGCAAGACGCGGTGGACGCGGAGGAACGACCGGAGACAAGAGCGAACCACCAAGACAGCAGTGACTCGAAGAATCCCTTTGCGTTCTTGGCGCTTTTTGTGGTGAGTTTGCGATGTACCCCTTCTCCGTTTCCTCGGCGTGCACTGCGCCCTGCGCGGTGAGAGTTTCCTTGAGTGAGATGACGCCATGCCGGGACCGAAGAGCCACCAGTTCGACACGCTGAGCCTGCACGCGGGCCAGCAACCCGATCCGCAGTTCGGCGCGCGCGCGCAGCCGATCTACTTCACCACTTCCTACGTCTTTCGAGACACGGAGCAGGCGGCGTCGCTCTTCAACATGGAGCGGGCCGGCCATGTGTACAGCCGCATCTCGAACCCCACCTGCTCGGCGCTGGAGGAGCGCATCGCGGCGCTGGAAGGCGGCGTCGGCGCGATCGCCACCGCCAGCGGCCAGGCGGCGATGCACCTCGCTGTGGCCACGCTCATGAACACGGGCTCCCACATCGTGGCGTCGCGTTCGTTGTACGGAGGCTCGCACAACCTGCTGCGCTACACCCTGCCCCGCTTCGGCATCGAGACGACGTTCGTCGATCCGCGGGACATCGATGCGTTCCGCAAGGCCATCCGGCCGAACACCCGGCTCATCTTCGGCGAGACGCTGGGCAATCCGGGTCTGGACGTTCTGGATGTGCCCCGCGTCGCCGAGGTCGCCCACGACGCCGGGCTGCCGCTGCTGGTGGATTCGACGTTCACCACGCCCTATCTGATGCGACCGTTCGACCTCGGCGCCGATCTGATCTTTCATTCCGCGACCAAGTTTCTGGGCGGCCATGGCGTGGCGATCGGCGGCCTGCTGGTCGATGGGGGCACATTCGACTGGGAGAAGTCCGGCAAGTTTCCCACGCTCACCGAACCGTACGAAGGCTTCCACGGCATGGTATTCACCGAAGAGTCGACCGCCGCGGCGTTCCTGCTGCGCGCGCGACGCGAGGGCATCCGGGATTTCGGTGCCTGCATGAGCCCGATGAACGCCTTTCAGATCCTGCAGGGCATCGAGACTCTGGGGCTGCGCATGCAGCGCCACGTGGACAACACGCGCAAGATCGTCCAATTCCTGGCCGAGCACGAAGCGGTGGCAGACGTAGTGCATCCGGAGCTGCCCTCCCATCCCGATCACCAACTGGCGAAGAAGCTGCTGCCGAAGGGTTGCGGGGCGGTGTTCAGCTTCGAGCTGAAAGGTGGCCGGGAAGCCGGCCGCCGCTTCATCGAGTCGCTCAGGCTCTTCTCGCATCTGGCCAACGTGGGCGACGCCAAGTCGCTCGTCATTCATCCCGCGACCACCACCCACTACCGCATGGACGAGCAGGCGCTGCGCCAGGCCGGCATCACCGCCGGCACCGTGCGCCTGTCCATCGGCCTGGAGGATCCCGAAGATTTGAT
>DATMAN010000095.1 GCA_035560005.1 Burkholderiales bacterium
TGATGAGGATGGTCAACGGTGAGAGCAGCCGCAGAAACCGTGGGTCATTTGAGGATGCCGGATCATGCCGCACGTTCTCCCCGCCTCGGTTGAAATGCCAGCCGAAAGTGCAGGCAGCAAGTGCCCGGCAATCCGCGCCAGCCGGTGCCTTGCGGCCCTGATGGACAACAGGGTATCCGGGTGATAACATTGATCATATGTGATCAACTCCAAGGGCATCCAGGCGATGCATTTTCGCTTTCGCGGCAATAATGTACAGGTTGTAAAGAGTCAACTCGATCCGAAAACCGGTAAGGCAAAATCCGTTCCGATCGGGAGCATCAATCTTGCCCGGCTTGAGATCGGCGACAAGCTCGCGAGCAACTGTTCTGCGGCGGAATTGAAGGAAATCGAGAACTGGTTGAAGCGGCGCCGGGGCATCGAGGAGCTGAAAGCGAAGGTGGCGGCGCTCACCCTGCCCGAGAACATTTCGTCGGCGCTGAAGTGGTTTGCGAAGGCCCCTCCGGAGGAAATCGAGGAGGTGGCCGACGACGTGCTCGTCGGCATCAGGCAACTGCGCAAAGTGCTGCAGAAACGCGTTGCCGTTTGAGGAGGTGGCGTGGCCGCGACGCAGCATGCCCGCTCGCCGCTCGCGATTACGCTGTCGGTCTGGCGCGCGCTCTTTCTGCGCGAAGCGACGGCGCGGCTCGCGCGCAACCCCGTCGAATGGTTCTGGGTGCTTGCCGAACCGATCGCCCACATCGCCTTCCTCATGTGGATCTTCGTCGTCGGCTTCCGGCAGCGCACGCTGGTCGGCGCCGACACTCCGACCTTCATCATGCTCGGCGTGCTCGCTTTCTTTCTGCCGCGCAATCTGATCAACCGGTCAATCGCCACCGTCGGCGCAAGCGAAGCGCTGTACGGGTTCCGCCAGGTCAAGCCGGTGGATACCGTCATCGCGCGCGCCGGCCTGGAAAGCCTGCTCTTTTGCCTTGTGTTCGCTGTCGTGTGGACGGGCGCCGCCTTGCTTGCCTTCCCGGTTTTTCCCGCCGACCCGCTCGGTGCGCTTGCGGCGCTCGGCGGCCTCTGGGTGGCGGGTCTGGGGCTTGCGCTCACGCTCTCGGTCGTCGCCAACCTCAGCGAGCAGATCGGGCGCATCGTGCGCCTGCTGATGGGTCCGCTCTACATTTTCTCGGCGATCATTTATCCATCCGCGGGCGTTCCGCCGGCGATGCGCGACATCCTGCTCCTGAACCCGCTCGTCCACGGCATCGAATCGCTGCGCGTCGCATTCATGCCGGAATACAAGGTGCCCACCGGGATTGATCTTGCCTATCTGGTGCAGTTCGGCGTGCTGTTTGTCTTCATGGGCCTTGCCCTGCACGCGCGCTTCGAGGAGTTCCTGAAGACCCGATGATCGCGCTCGACGACGTGCACAAGCGCTACTGGACGAACCGCGGCGAGGCCGTCTGGGCGCTCCGCGGGGTGTCCGCGACGTTCCCTGCGCGGCGCAACGTCGCGGTGATCGGCGCGACCGGGGCCGGCAAGTCCACGCTGCTTCGGCTGATCGCGGGCATTGACCAGCCCACGCGCGGCAGCATCGCCTCGGATCGGCGCGTATCGTGGCCGATCGGCCAGACGCGGGGCCTGCAGCCGAATCTGACCGGGCGCCAGAACGCGCGGTTCGTGTGCCGTATCCAGGGAATCGGAGAGGAAAGGGTCGGGGAGCGGGTAAATTTCGTGCACGAGTTTTCGGAACTCGGCGAAGCGTTCGATCAGCCGGTATCGTCCTACTCCAAGGGCATGCGGGCGCGGCTCAATTTCGCCCTTTCGGTCGCGTTCGACTTCGACGTGTATCTGGTGGACGAAAACATGGGCGCAGGCGGAGGAGAGGACTTCTTCAGGGAAAAGACCCGCAACGCGATGAAGTACCTTGCGCGCCGCGCCGATCTGATCATTGCGACGCACTCGGAGCGGCTGGTCCGCTCCTTCTGCCAGTCGGCCCTCTGGCTTTGCGAGGGCAGGGGATACTGGTTCGACTCGGCGGATGAAGCCTGGCGCGAACACGCCCGGCAGGTGGCCGCGTGACTGCGCTCGTTGACCTGCTGCGCCGCAACCGCATCTGGCAGGCTGCGGTGGTGCTGATGGTGCTGTTCACGCTGTACTGGAGCGTCTTCGCCGCTCGCCGGTACGTTTCCGAGGCGCATGTGGTGGTGGACACGGTGCAGGGACTTGGCGCGGCCGTGGGACTCGATGTCGGCTCGGTCTTCGCGCCGCAGGCGACGCCGCCGCGCGACGTCCTTCTGCTTCGGGACTACGTGCTCTCGGCCGACATGCTGCGCAAGCTTGACGCCGAACTCGACCTGCGGGGCCACTACAGCGCCAGCTACGATCCATTTTCGCGACTGCTCTACAGGGATGCGCCGCTGGAGTGGTTCCAGCGCCACTACCGCGGCCGCGTCAGCGCCGAGTACGACGAGACCGCGGGTGTTCTCATTCTTCAGGCGCAGGCCTACGATCCGCAGATGGCGCAGCGCATCGCGGCCGCGATCGTGCGCGAGGGCGACCGTTTCATCAATCAGCTCGCGCAGAACCTGGCGCGGGAGCAGGTCGCCTTCGCCGAGCGCGAGGTCGCCGAGGCGAACAAGCGCATGATCCGCGCGCGCCAGGCGATGCTTGCGTACCAGAACGCCCATGGGCTCGTGTCGCCCACGGCGACGGTGGGCGAGCTGTCCGCCGTGGTCGCCAGGCTGGAGGGCGAACTCTCCGATCTGCAGGCGCGTCGCTCGGCGCTCGAATCGTATCTTGCTCCCGGCGCGCCCGACCTTGTGACGGTGAGCGAGCAGATCCGGGCCGTTGAAAAGCAGCTCCGGGCGCAGCGCGCGCGGCTCGCATCCGGACGCAACGGGAGTACGCTGAACCGGATTGCGGAGGAATACGATCGCCTCGCGCTGGAGGCATCGTTTCACCAGGCCGTGTACCAGACCGCAATGGCGGCGCTCGAGCGCGCGCGCGTGGACGCGAGCCGCACGCTGAAGAAAGTATCCGTCGTGCAGCGGCCGACCCTGCCGGAGTATTCGACCGAACCGGGGCGGTTCTACCACAGCGCGCTCTACGTCTTTGGCACGTTGATCGTCGTCGGCATCCTGCTGCTGCTCATCGCCATCATTCGCGAACATCGGGATTGACGCCATGGCACGCCTGATCTTGACGCTGCTCCTTGCCCTTCTCGCCTCGGCGGCCCAAGGTCAATGGGGCGCGCCGATCACCTGGCCTCCTTCGACGACTCCGGCTTCGCCGGCGACGGGAGCCACGACCGCACAGCCTTCTGCGCCGGCGCCGGGTCAGACAACCCCTCAGATCACGCCCCAGGTAACCCCGCAGGGGGCACCGCAACCCTCGACGCCTATCTTTTCCGCGCCCGGCAGCTCGGCGCAGCCGGGCGCACCCGCGGCCGGTACCGTCCCGGCGCCGTTTCCCGCGGCTACGCCAGCGCCCGCCTCCGCGACGTCCGCGGTGCCACCGGTGCCCGGCGCTCAGCCGTTTGACTACTCGGTGAACCTGAAGAGCGAGGTGTTCGGGGCGCGCATGTTCACCGGCGCCTTCGCGCAGAGCGCGGCTTCGATCTTCAACCCGGACCATGTCGTCGCGGTCGGCGACCAGCTTCAGGTGAAGCTCTGGGGCGCCTACCAGTTCGATGCCCTCGTCAGCGTGGATGCGCAGGGCAACATCTTCGTGCCGCAAGTGGGACCGGTGCGGGTGGCCGGGGTGCCCAACCGGGACCTCCACAAGGTGCTCGAAGGCGCGATCCGCCGGGTATTCCGCGCCAACGTCTTCAGCTACATCAGCCTCGCCGCGGCGCAGCCGGTACGGGTATTCGTCACCGGCTTCGTGCACCGCCCGGGGATGTATCAGGGCACTTCGACCGACAGCGTGCTTCGCTTCCTCGATCAGGCGGGCGGGATTGATCCGAACCGCGGCTCGTTTCTCGACGTGCAGGTGCTGCGCGGTGCGCTCGTGCGCGCCACATTCAACCTGTACGACTTCCTGCTCGGCGGAAAACTGCCGAGCGTGCAGCTCGGCGACGGCGACGTGGTCATGGTCGCGCCGCGCAAGAGCACGTTCCTGGTCGCGGGGCTGGCGGAGAACGCCAACCGGTTCGAGTTCACCGGCGAAAGCATCGAACTCGCGCATCTGGCGGCGCTCGCGCGCCCGCTGCCGACGGCGACGCACGTGCGCGTCACGCGCAACACCGGTACGGTGCTCAACACCGAGTACTACCCGCTGTCCGCCGTGAGCAGCGTGCGGCTCGAGAACGGCGACCAGATCGAGTTCACCTCGGACAAGCGGCCCGGCACGATCAGCGTGCGGGTCGAGGGCGAGCACGTCAGTCCGCAGGAATACGTTCTGCCCTACGGCTCGCGGCTGGCGGACGTGGTGAAGCAGGTGAAATTTACCGAGCGCTCGGACACCGCGAATGTCCAGCTTTTTCGGCTGAGTACGCGCGAGCGCCAGGCGGCGCTGCTTCAACAGTCGCTGCGAAACCTCGAACAGGCGGTGCTGACCGCCCGTTCCGGCACGGCCGAAGAAGCCCAGCTACGCAAGGCGGAAGCCGACCTCATCCTCAACTGGACCGCGCGGGCGCGCAACATCGTGCCGCTCGGCCAGGTCGTGATCGCCCAGTCGAACCAGCGCGACGAACTCCTGCTGGAGAACGGCGACGTCCTGCGCGTTCCGGTGAAGGACGGACTGGTGCAGGTGCAGGGCGAGGTGGTCGTGCCGACCGCCGTCGCCTATGACGCCCGGCTCGGGATTCTCGACTACATCAAGCGGGCGGGGGGCTATTCCCAGAACGCCGACACGTCGCGCGTGCTGATCGCGCACCGCGACGGCAGCTTCAGCGAGGCGCGCGACGGCGACTCGATCAGGCCCGGGGACGACATCCTCGTCCTGCCGCGCGTGGACAACAAGAGCCGCCAGTTCTGGAAGGACATTACGCAGATCATCTTCCAGATCGCCGTCAGCGCGAAGGTGATACTCGGTCTTTAGTGGAATGATTCTTCACCAAAAGGCAAATTGATGAAGGCTGGCTCCATTGATGCACAGGAGGCAAGGCGGCCGTGCGCCAAATTTTCAACGACCGCCGTGATGGGCGCCTGCGCGCCGTCCTCCATTGGGCCTGTACGCGGCGCGATACGACGTGTGATGCCGTGAACGCAGTTTAAGATTAAGAGTCGGGATAACGCTGTATCAATTCCAAACCTCTTGGAAGCAACGAGGCGACGCAAGTCAGGCAGCCCCCTAAATCGCCGGACACGGTGTAGTTCTAAACTTGGACATAGTAGTACGCCTGTGCCTATCACTGGCCGTAAGAGCGAGACGGAAGTCGAACTGCTTTGCGGCGACGCCGGCCGGCGTCGCCGCTGGACGGCCGCCGTGGAGTTGCCCCGTTTCAGTGGACGGTTGAGTGTTGTGCTCGCAAGCGGTTATCCACAGGCACGCGCGCTCGGGCTGAAAACCGTTGCGCACCACCGCCGCGCGTCCGTCCTCGGTGCTGCTTGCCGGCATAGCATGCGAGAAACTCCTCGAACTCAACTTGCACGGCCTGCGCAACGAGCCGTTGTGCGCCCTCCCGAAGCATCGCCGTCAAAAGATCCCGTCCCTGCTCTGGCCCGCGAAGTTCAACTACCGTATCCTTTCCCATGGTGGCGTGACTCCTTGTTGGTTGCTGAAATCGACTTCCACAATCGAATTCC
>DATMAN010000096.1 GCA_035560005.1 Burkholderiales bacterium
GACCACCACCCACTACCGCATGGACGAGCAGGCGCTGCGCCAGGCCGGCATCACCGCCGGCACCGTGCGCCTGTCCATCGGCCTGGAGGATCCCGAAGATTTGATCGAAGACCTGTCCCGTGCCTTGTACGCTTCGCAGAAGTTCTAGCTCTCACTGCGGCGGATGGGCGGCATCCTGGCGTCGTAAAGTGCGCGGTCGCCGGCCTTAAGCGGTTCAGGGCCGGTTTTCCCCGCTCTGTTCCTGCGCGCCCACGCTGCGTCCTCACCGGTGAGAGCTTGTTGCCCGGCACCGGGAACTTTCGGGCCGGCACTTGCATCCTTCGGCTGACTGGGGGACGGATGGAGCCGTCGACGGCTGATCGGGAGTTCTTCGAGCGCGGCGTGGGCGAGGCCCTGGACGGCCTGTACGGAGCCGCGCTGCGCATGTGCCGGAACGACGCCCAGGCGCAGGATCTCGTCGCCGAGGCGGTGATCCGAGCCTGGAGCCATTTCGGCGATCTGCGCGACCGCCAATGTTTTCGCGCCTGGCTGTTCAAGATCCTGACCAACGTGTTCTTCGAGGAGTGCCGCCGCCAAGCCGCCAACCCGAAACCCGCCAGCCTCGACGCTCTGGCGGAGGAGGACGAGGCGTCTGGCGCGCCGTTCTCGATCTTCGAGCGGCTGCACCAGCCGTTCCTGCTGTGGTGGGGCTCCCCCGAGCAGGAGTTTCTCAACGGCCTGCTGCGCGAGCATCTCGAACGCGCGGTCGCCGCGCTGCCGGAAGCCTTCCGCGTGGCGCTGGTGCTGTGCGAGCTGCAGGGCTTCAGTTATCAGGAAATCGCCGACATGCTCGGCGTACCCGTAGGCACGGTGCGCTCGCGGCTCGCCCGCGCCCGCTCCATGCTGCAGCGCGCGCTCTGGGAAGACGCGCAAGCCGCGGGTGTTCTCAAACCGGGCGCCGGCGCACCGCGCGATACCGCGGACGACGTGCCATCGGCGTAAGCGGCAAGCCGATACGAACATGAAAAGGAGCGCGAGGCCGATGTCACCCGAAGCGCGTAGCATTTCCTGCGAAGAGGCGCTCAAGCGCCTCTATGAGCATCTGGATCGCGCTCTGGACGCGACCGAGGCAGCCGAGATCGAGCACCATCTCGAAACCTGCCGGGCCTGCTTTTCCCGGGCCGAGTTCGAGAAGCGGCTGAAGGAGCGGCTGGCCGCGATCGGCCGTGAACAGGCGCCCGAAGCGCTGCAGCGCCGGGTACGCGAACTGTTGCGGCGCTTCTGAACCGCCCAGCGGGACGGGAGCAACATGGTCGCCATCCTGCGCTACCAGCGCGAGCACATCCTCGAGGCCGTGCGCGCGATGTACACCGAGGTGGCGGCCAATCCGCAGAAGGTCTTTCATTTCCCGACGGGCCGTTGCGCCTGCCTGCTCGTCGGCTACCCCGAGTCGGAGCTCGAACGCCTTCCTCCCGGCGCACTGGAATCGTTCGCGGGCGTCGGCTATCCGTTCCTGGCCGGCGCGGTCGGTCAGGAGGACGTGGTGCTCGACGTGGGATCGGGAAGCGGAACCGACACGCTCATCGCGTCGCTGCGCGTCGGTCCCCGGGGCAAGGTGTACGCCCTGGACATGACCGAGGCGATGCTGCACAAGCTGCGCGGCAACGTACGCGAGATGGGTGCGGGCAACGTGGAGGCTCTCTCCGGCAACGCCGAAGACATCCCCCTGCCCGATGCAAGCGTGAGCGCCGTCACCAGCAATGGCGTGCTCAATCTCGTCCCCGACAAGCGCAGGGCCTTCAGCGAGATCTTTCGAGTGCTCGCACCCGGAGGACGGCTGCAGATCGCGGACATCGCGGTGGGGCATCCGGCATCCGCCGAATGCCGGGACAATCCGCGCCTGTGGGCGGAATGCATCGTCGGCGCGCTGCCCGAAGAAGACTATCTGGACGCATTGCGCATGGCGGGCTTCACAGGCGTGGCCGTACTCGCGCGTCTCGACTACTTCGCCCTCAGTTCCAGCGCCGAGACTCGCCACGTGGCGCAGAGCCTGAACGCGCACAGCATCGTGCTGCGCGCGTCCAAACCGCAGCGCGGCGGTGCGGGCCTTGGCGGGCGCGTGCTCTCGTCGCTGCGTATCGCCTGGCGCAACTTCCCCTGATTCGCACACACGTCCGGAAAGCGCCAGCGCACGCCGGTGAGCATCGTGCGCCCTGAGCCTAGAAACAGCTCGCCTCCTTTCCGCTACGCCCCGCAGCCTTCGGACACGCTTCGGCCGGTTCGCCGGGAACTCAGGCCGGCGCGCTTGCATCCTTCATGACTGCGTACACGCGCAACGCATCGAGAGGAGAGGCTGAAATGACCACCGCACAAGCCGTCAATCGCATCGAGCTGGAAGCCAAAGTCAAGGAAATGTATCGCTACGTCGCCGATGCGCCCAGCGGCGAGTTTCACTTCGAAATGGGGCGAACGCTCGCCGAGCGGCTCGGCTATCGGCCGGCCGAACTCGACCGCGTCGCCCCCGAGGCGGTGGAATCGTTCGCGGGCGTGGGCTTTCACTTCGATCTCGCCGCCATCCGTTCCGGCGACACCGTGCTCGATCTGGGCAGCGGGAGCGGAATGGACAGCTTCATCGCCGCCCTGAAAACCGGTCCCGCAGGGCACGTGAGCGGGCTGGACATGACGGATGCCCAATTGCAGAAAGCGGAACGCCTGCGCGCCGCTGCCGGGCTGGAGCATGTCTCGTTTCACAAGGGCTACATC
Organism: Burkholderiales bacterium; assembly: GCA_035560005.1. Taxonomy (NCBI): domain Bacteria; kingdom Pseudomonadati; phylum Pseudomonadota; class Betaproteobacteria; order Burkholderiales; species Burkholderiales bacterium. The sequence continues at coordinate 2,743 of DATMAN010000096.1, forward strand.
GAGGACGTCGCGTTTGCGTCCGAGACCTTCGACGTGGTGATCAGCAACGGTGTCATCAATCTCTCCGCCGACAAGGCGCGGGTGTTCCTGGAGGCGGCGCGCGTGCTCAAGCCCGGGGGCCGGCTGGCGATCTCCGACATCGTGACCGAGAAGCCGCTGCCCGAAGGCGTGACCTGCAACGCGACGCTGTGGGCCGCGTGCATCGGAGGCGCGATGCAGCAGGACGACTATTTCCAGGTCATCACGCGCGCGGGATTGCACCTGGTTCAGGTACGCGACAACCCGCAATACCAGTTTCTGTCGCAGAACGCGAAGAACGCGGCGCACAAGTACGGCGTGAAGAGCGTTTCGCTGCTGGCGATCAAGTATTGACGGGGATGTGCCATGACCGACACCAAGACCGGGGCTCGGGGGGCGTTCGCCACCGCCGTGTTCACTTGGATCGCCGGGCTGATCGCAGCGGCGTCGTGCCTCGGCATGCCGTTCGCCGCGGCGCTGTTGACGGCACTCGGCGCCGGCGCTTTCGCCACCCGGCACGCGCTGCTGATTCCGATCTTCGAGGCGATGCTGCTCGCGGCGGCCGCCTGCGCCGCCTGGCTCGCGCACCGCACCGGTCGCAGCCGCGCGTACGCCTATCTGGCGGCGTCGGTGCTGCTCGCGGGCATCGGGATCTTTTTCCACGCGGCGCCGGTTTTCGCCGGGATGGCATTGCTGGCGCTGGTGACGGCGCGGTTACTGGGGCACGCCCGGGCCGCCGGCATTTGCTAGCGCGCACCGATATCGCGCGCCAGTGCGTGCACGCAGACCGATGGAAAGCCGGGGCCGCTCGATAGACCCGCTCGACGCCGGCGCGGACGTCAACGCGGTCCGCCGCGGCACCGTGCTTTCCCCGGACCGACAAGAACAAAGCGCCCGCTGCGTCCGTCGGCGTGGGCGCAGGAAACGTCAAGAGGAGCCTGGCGGCGAACTTTTGGCCGCAATGCTCGGAAGGAAACACATGAGGAGTAGCCATGAACAGCATTCTTTGTGGAGTTCTCGCTCGATGCGTCGTTGGGCTGGCCTTTGCGCTGGCAAGCGCCGCCACATGGAGCCAGCAGGACACGGGGAAGCCGTCGCTCTATGAGCGGCTCGGCGGCGTGTACGCAATCGCCACGGTCGTCGACGATTTCATCGAGCGCCTGCTGGTCAACGAGACCCTGAACGCCAATCCCCGGATCAACGAAGCGCGTCATCGGGTTCCCAAGGCCGGCCTGAAGTACCAGGTGACTTCCCTGGTCTGCCAGGTGACCGGCGGACCTTGCGTATATGCCGGACGCGATATGCGCACCGCGCACGCACACCTCAATATCGGGGAGCGCGAGTGGCAGGCGCTGGTCACCGACTTCGTGAAGACCCTGGATCACTTCAAGGTGCCCAAGGCCGAGCAGCAGGAACTTTTGGCGATCGTGGGCTCCACCAAGCCCGAGATCGTGACCCGCCAGTAGAGATAAGACTCGAAAGACACACGACGTGTAGGCACCAGCCTGTCGCGGCGGAAGCTAACGCGTCGTGGAGCGCAGCCGCTGCGCCGCAGGCAAGGGGGCACGAAGAAATCCGCTACAGGTTTCTTGTGCCCCGTTCGATTCACGGCGATGCGCTCCTCTGCGTCCCCCGCTTCCTCCGCGTCGAGAGTCTGCCGCCGGCGCGGCGAACATCATGCCCTGACCAGCTCCAGACCGCGCCAGTCGAAGGTCAGCCCGTGTCCCGGCGTGTCGGGGGCAATCGCGCACCCGTCTTCGATCTTCAACTGCGGGGCGACGAAGCGTTCCAGCCCGAAGCCGTGCGCTTCCAGGTAAGAGCGGTTCGGGGCGGCCGCCAGCAGGTGCACGGTGATGTCGTGCGCCCCGTGGGAGGTCACCGGCAGATTCATCGATTCGGCGAGATGCGCGACCTTCATGAACACCGTGACGCCGCCGCAATTGGTCACGTCCGGCTCGGGATAGGTCACGCCGCCCGACCGGATCAAATTGGCAAACTCGTAGAGCGTGTGCAGGTTCTCGCCGGTGGCGACCGGCAACCCGCCTTCGCGCACGATGCGTACATGCCCTTCCAGGTCATCGGGGATGGTCGGCTCTTCGAGCCAGACTGGATTGAAAGGCTGCAGCGCGCGCGCCGCGCGGATCGCCTCGTCCGCACTCCAGCGCATATTGGCGTCCACCATCAGCGGAAAATCCGGCCCGAGGTGCTGGCGCATGGCCTTCACACGCGCAACGTCCTCGGAGAGCCTGTCGCGTCCGACCTTCATCTTGATGGCGCGAAAGCCCCTGGCGAGGTTGTCGTCGGTCTGTTTCAGCAGCCGGTCGAGCGGGAAGTACAGGTCGATTCCGCCCGCGTAGCAGGGCACTCGCGGATCGGTTCCGCCCAGCAGCCGCCACAGTGCCGTGTTGTGGCGCCGGGCCTTCAAGTCCCAGAGCGCGATGTCCACTGCGGAGATCGCCATCGCAGCGGCGCCGCCGCGGCCTCCGTAGTGCAGCCGCCACCACATCTTCTTCCACAGCGCCTCGATGCGATCGGCCTCCTCCCGAAGCAGGATGGGCTTGAGATCGCGTTCGATGGTGGCGAAGACCGCCGCCCCGTTGGCGCCGACGGTGAAGGTGTATCCCACCCCTTGCGCGCCGTCGCTGTCGCCGATGCGCACGGTGATCAGTTCGAACTTCGCCAACTCCCCGTGTGTGCTGTCCGAGAGCACGACCGGAAGGGGAATCAGATAGTGTCCGGTTTCGATGCTGGCGATGGTCGAGTTCATGGGGCTCCTCGTTTCTTGTCGGCCGGCGGTTGGCGCGAGAGCCAGTAGAATGCGCCCTCGAGCCGGACCCTTATGCGGAGCGCGCAGTGTACCTGAACGTCGGCGGCCATCGGGCCTATGCCTACACGGCCGGCCGTTCGATCGACGGCAACAAGCCGACCGCGGTGTTCGTGCACGGTGCGGCGAACGACCACAGCGTCTGGGCGCTGCAGAGCCGCTATTTCGCCTACCACGGCTGGAACGTGCTCGCGGTCGATCTTCCGGGCCACGGCAAGTCGCAGGGCAACGCCCGCGAAAGCATAGAGGCGCTGGCCCACTGGGTCATGGAACTGCTCGACGCGGCCGGCGTGGCGCGAGCGGCGCTGATCGGGCACAGCATGGGATCGCTCGTTTCGCTGCACGCCGCGGCCAGCGAACCCGCGCGCGTCGCGCGGCTTGCCCTCGTGGGCACCGCGATCCCCATGGCGGTGTCCGAGGCCCTGCTCGCCAGCTCGAAAGCGAACGACCATGTCGCCTTCGAGATGATCAACGCCTACTCCCACAGCCCCGCAGCGCAGATCGGGGGAAACCGTGTCCCGGGGCTCTGGATGCTGGGCAACAACCTGCGACTCATGGAGCGCTCCGCGCCCGGAGTGCTCCATGCCGACTTCGTCGCCTGCAACAGCTACACAGCCGGACTGGAAGCGGCGGGGAAAATCGCCTGTCCCGTACTGCTGATACTGGGCAAGCGTGACCTCATGACGCCGATGAAATCGGCACGGGAACTCGCCGCCAGGCTCAAGGATGCGAAAGTCGTCGCGCTGGACGGCGCCGGGCACGCGCTGATGGCGGAGAAGCCCGACGAGGTATTGGACGCGTTGATCGGTTTTTTGACCGGGAGAGACCCCTGATCGCCGAGAGCGCCGCGGGCTCCTGGAAGGCCGTCGCGAACGCCCCGGCGCCGGGTGCAAGCGGACTACTGGTCGGATGCGTCCGCGCGGTTTTGCAACTGCCGGTTAGCGTCTTCGAGCTTCTTCTCGAATTGCTGTTTCGTCTGCTCGGCCTGTTTGGCTTCCTGCGCCTTGATGGAGGCGCCGGTGGCCGCCGTGCTCGCCGTCTCACTGACTCCACAGGCGCAAAGCGCGAGCGCGACAATGATCGCAAGAGCTGACTTCATGGGCGCCTCCTTTCAGAGTACCGGTAAGTGATCGAAACCGCAGCTCAGGCAGCCTGAAGAATCTTCCGCGCCTGGTTGAGCATGGTATCGACGTCGCTCACTTCGAACTTGCCGGGCTGCTCCACGTTGAGCGATTTGACCACGCCGTCGACGACCAGCATCGAATAGCGCTGCGAGCGCACGCCCATCCCGCGGGCGGTCAGATCGAGCTCCAGCCCCAGCGCCCTGGTGTAAGCGGCGCTTCCGTCGGCCAGCATGCGCACCTTGCCTTTGGCCCCCTGCTCCTTGCCCCAGGCGTTCATCACGAAGGCGTCGTTGACCGAAACGCACCAGATCTCGTCGACCATTTTTCCGAGCTGATCGGCCTTCTGCACGTAACCCGGCAGGTGCTTGCCCGAACACGTGGGCGTGAACGCCCCGGGCAGCCCGAAGATCGCGATACGCTTGCCTTTCGCCATCTCCTGGACCTTGAATTCGTTCGGTCCCACGGTGCAGCCCGGGGTTTCGTCCTCGATGTATTCCCACAGCACACCGGCGGGAAGCCTGTCCCCGACCTTGATCGCCATGTTCTTCTCCTTCTGGTGACTATGACCAAGCATATTTTACTCCCGGCCCCGTTCCCCGGACCGCAGGGGATTCGCGCTTTCCCGCTGCCGTTTCCGGCTGGTGCCCGCTCCGATCGCATTGACAGAGACGGCGAGTCGAATAGACTTTGCGGCCGCACAGGACGACGCGATGAGCAAAGCATTCACCGCACAGACGCGGCCGGACGACGAGACAGAAGAGGAATCCGGGGCTGCCCTTCCGGCCGGCGTCAAGAACTACATTACCCCGGCAGGCTATCGACGCCTGAAGGCGGAAGCGCTGCGCCTGCTCGACAAGGAACGCCCCGACCTGGTCAAGGTCATCCAGTGGGCCGCCTCGAACGGCGATCGGTCGGAGAACGCGGACTACATCTACGGCAAGCGGCGGCTGCGCGAGATCGACCGGCGCATCCGTTTCCTGACCAAGCGGCTCGACGCCGCCGTGGTGGTGGATCCCGCAGATCGCGAACCGACCGACCAGGTCTTCTTCGGCGCGACCGTGACAGTCAGGCACGGCAACGGCGAACGAAGGACCTATTCAATCGTAGGCGTCGACGAGGCCAACCCCTCACGCGGCCTGATCTCCTGGGTCTCTCCGCTCGCCAGGGCACTGCTCAAGGCGCGCGAGGGCGACGTGGTCACGCTGCGGATGCCCTCCGGCGTCGAGCAGATCGAGGTCGTGCAGGTGCAATACAAGCAAATCAGCGAGGCGTGAGGGAAGAGGTTTTGTGGGCGCGAGAAGCAAGGCAGCGCACCGCCTGTCCCGCATTCTCCACACCTGCGCTTGCCCATTTCGGCCTCACGCCCCCTTTACGCCTCGGGCCTCGTCTCGCCTCCCAGCGCCTGGCTGAGCGCTCGCACCAGCGGCCCCAGTTTCGGAGGGTTCGCTTCCAGGCCCGGCCTGACGCCGTAGTGCTCCAACGCACGACTGCAGACCGGACCGATCGAGGCCACGAGCGTTCTGCGCAGCCCATCTTTCAGCTCCGCGGTCCTGCCTTCCGTTTGCGCCACCGCGAACAAGTTCTGGACCTGCGAGGCGCTGGTGAAGACCACCGCGTCCACGTCCACTGCGCCCAGGCGATCGATCAGATTCACCAGGGGCGTGACATCCCGCGGCAGCGCCCAGCGATAGGTCGGCACCTCGATGACGGTCGCGCCGCGTTGCTCGAGGGCCTCCTCCAATTCGACGTTGCTGTCGCCGTAGCGCTGCACCACGACCCGCTCGCCGCCGATTTCGAGCGCGGCGACGGCATCCAGCAATTGCCGCGTGGTGTAGGGCTCGGCCGCGCTGAAATCGATCCGCACCTGCCGCCCGCGCAAGACGGCCGTGGGTTTGGGCCCGCGGACCGCCACGAGCGAACGCTGCAGAAGGTGTTGCAACGCTGGCGTGACACCGAGGTTATCGGTCGCGTCGAACAGGGCCCGGGTGCCGACGCCGGTCTGGAACACAAACAACCGGGCGGGGTGCCGGGCCAACTCCTCGACCAGCGCGCGAATACGCGGCAGATCGACCTCCGGCACCTCGGCCAATGCCGGTGCCGAGATCGGCACGCCGCCCTGCTTGCGCACCATGTCGGCCAGGTGCTCGGCGAAGCGGCTCTCCAGGAGCGCGATCGTCTTGTCTTTCATGAAATCGGTTCACATTCTGAACTGCGCAACACAGGGAGGAAAGCACAGGCAGAAGAGCCAACCAGGAGGACACAGAAAAAAACCAGTCCGACGACACAACCAAACGTCACGCTGTAGAAGCACATGAACCACCAGCGCCCTTGTCTCTCCTCACCTTGAGGTAGTCGGACAGCATTCGCACCTTTTCGCTGCCCAATCCATACCGCGGCCCCCTTTCGCTCATTCAACGCGACGGGAAGCCGCGGTGCTCATCGCTTTGACAAACGCCATGTCGGGCCAACGGGCGTCGTTGCGCGACGGTCCGGTTCAGCGGTTGTGCGTTTGGCGCACAGCGCAAGAACGTCCAAAAAGTGGGCAAGAGCCTACAAGCGCATTGCGCTTCAAACACCGATGCTGAGCGCCAAGGCCGTTATCGCTGACTGGAGCAGGCGGCCGCAACGATTTTCAACTCGTGCAAAGGAGGCAGTCATGACACGGAAGTCCCCCACACTCGTTCTCGCGCTCGCCGGTGCGGTGGCGCTCGGGCTGGCAGGCTTGGCACAGGCCGACGACCGTGGCGGTGCGGTCGAATCGCAGGCAACCATGATCAAGTCGCGCGGCGCGGACGCCGCATATGCCGACTTGATGCGCGACTGGAGCTACAAGGGCGCCGACCAGGGCAAGGCGGTCAATCTGCGCTCCGATCCGGAACTGACTGCGGATCTGATGCGCGACTGGAGCGGCCCGGCCAAGGGTACGGCGGTGCAAAGCCGGCGCGCGCCGCATTCGCGCGCGGCGGAGTCGGCCTACGACGACCTGATGCGCAACTGGGGCGGGTGAGAAACACCCACCCCCTTCACCCCGGCCTTTCCCGCCGGGCGTAGAGGGTGAAGAAGCAAAGGGCGACCGATGCCGGTCGCCCTTTGTGTTTTCTGCCGCTCGAAGGTCACCCGGGACCGGCCGTCAGAACCCTTTTTGAAGCGCATGCTCGCTTTATTCTCGTTGTTGCTCTTATTGGCGTGCCTGGTGCCCTGGTGGTTCGGTCAGATTTTCTCCGCGCGTACGGTGGCGGCGCTCTGGCCGAAGAGGAACTTCCTCGCTTCGTCATCCACCACGGGCTGGCTGCTGATCGCCTTGCCCTTCTCGTAGGCGCGCACCACGGCAGGCCGCGCCCGGATCGCCTCGAACCAGCGTTTCAGGTTCGGAAAGTCCTCCAGATTCTGCTGCTGCCGGGCGTGCGGAACGATCCACGGATAAATCGCCATGTCGGCAATCGAGTATTCCCCCGCCACGTATTGCCGATCCGCGAGCTGCCGGTCGAGCACGGCGTAAAGGCGCGAGGTCTCCTTGACGTAGCGGTCGATCGCGTACGGCAGTTTCTCGGGCGCGTAATGGACGAAGTGGTGGTTCTGCCCCGCCATCGGCCCGAGACCGCCCATCTGCCAGAACAACCACTGCAGAACCTGCACCCTGCCGCGCAGACCGGCCGGAATGAACCGCCCGGTTTTCTCGGCCAGATAGAGCAGGATCGCGCCAGACTCGAACACCGAAATCGGCCCTTTGTCGTCGGATGCTTCGCGATCGATGATCGCCGGCATCCGGTTGTTCGGCGAAATCCTCAGGAAGTCGGACTTGAACTGCTCACCGCGCCCGATGTTGACCGGAACGATCCGGTACTCGAGCCCGGTTTCTTCCAGGAAGATCGTGATCTTGTGCCCGTTGGGCGTGGGCCAGTAGTAGAGCTCGATCATGGTCTTGACTGGGTATCAAGCGGACCGATCGCCGAGGCGGGCCCGGACGAGCGTCGCCTTCGTCCCGCGCGCCTCACCCCTTTTTGCCCGACGTCTCCCGCCTCTCCTCATCACGGAATGATCCGATTCGCCCGAAACCCCGCGAACAGCCGCGAGAACATTTCCTCCGAATCCACAGTTTCGCAGAAGCCTGCGCGGCGCGCTTTGCCGCAGTCTGAAATGACATCCCACTCGGCCGAGAAGACGAAATCGCCGAACTTCCAGGCGGCGACATCTTCGAAGCGGTTGGGTTCCAGTCCGTGCTTTGCCACGATGCGCTCCCACACCGGGGCCTTGTCCTGCATGAAGTCCTGCAACGAAAAAGGTCTCGGCGGGCCAGCCTCGAGGCCGAAGAGCGCGGCCAGCTTCGGCCAGACGTACTCCCAGCGGAACAAGTCACCGTTGGTGATGTTGTAGGCCTGGTTCGCGCACTGCGGGCTGGTGGCCATCCATTCGATTGCCCGCGCCAGCAGGCCGGAGTCGGTGACCTGATAGAGCGTTCTCCAGTTCGCCGGCTTGCCGGGATGCGAGAACACCATTCCGAGTTCCTTGCAGATAGAGGCATAGACGGCTAGCACCATCGTGAGGTTCATCGAATTGCCCAGGGCGAATCCGCACACGGCGTGCGGGCGCACCGCGGACCACGTCCAGTCGCGGCCGCGCTGGCGCACCTCCAGGAGGTCCTGCTGTGCGTAGTAGAACACTTCGGAGGCCAGGCGCGGATCGGTTTCCTTCGCCGGCGTCTTGAACGGTCCGAGGTGGCTGCCGTACCACTTTGTTCCTTGCACCAGGTGTACGTGCTGCAACTGCGTGGCTGCCGGCTCGATCGCATCGAGGAGATTGCGCAGCAGCGCGACATTGTTCTCGCTCGACTCCTGCGTGGTCGGCCGCTCCACATAGGCGGCGTAGAAGACGTGGCTCACCGCGCGCAGTTCCCCGAGCCGCGCCTTGCACTGCGCCGCATCGGCCAGATCGACGGCGACATGGCGATAGTTGCCGGCTACCTCCGGGCTGCGGCGCGAGACCGCGATCACGCTCCAGTCCGGTTTCGCGACCAGGTGTGCCAGCAGATAGCGGCCCACGACCCCGGTCGCTCCGGCCACCAAAGCGGTCTTCATGGTTTGCCTCGCATGGGGTCGCCGTCCCCTTCGCTATACTGGCCGCCTTTTCTAGACCATCGGCGCGAATTGCGCAATGAAACGCTTCGACCTCCTGGTGATCGGCGGCGGCAGCGGCGGCGTGGCCACCGCCAATCGCGCTGCATCGTACGGGGCGCGTGTTGCGCTGTTCGAGCCGGGCCGAATGGGCGGCACCTGCGTCAACGTGGGCTGCGTGCCGAAGAAGATCATGTGGAGCGCAGCCACGCTCGCCCACGCGATCGAGGAAGCCCGCGGCTACGGTTTCGAGGCGCACGCGGAACGCTTCGACTGGCGTGGCCTGAAGGTCCGCCGCGACGACTACATCCGCAAGCTGAATGCCGGTTACGAGCGCGGACTGACCAACAACAAGGTCTCGATCGTGCGCGCATTCGCGCGCTTCGTCGCGCCCGATACGCTCGAGGCGGGCGGCGAGCGCTACAGCGCCCCCCATGTCGTCGTTGCGGTCGGCAGCCATCCGATCGTGCCCGAGATCCCGGGCGCGGCGCTCGGGATCACCTCCGATGGATTCTTCGAGCTGGAGCGCCGGCCCGACAAGGTCGCCATCGTCGGCGCCGGATACGTCGCGGTGGAGTTGAGCGGAGTCCTGCGAGCGCTCGGCGCGGAAGTGACCGTGCTGATCCGCCGCGAGCGGGTGCTGCGCTCGTTCGATGCGATGCTCGGCACCCGGCTTATGGAACAGATGGAGGCGGACGGCATTCGCATCGTCCGACATTCGCAGGTGGGTCGCGTCGAGCGCGCGGCGGACGGGCTGCGGATCGAGTACGGCGCAGGCGCGCTCCCGGGATTCGACACGCTGATCTGGGCCATCGGACGCCAGCCGAACAGCGCGGGGCTGGGACTCGAAGCGATCGGCCTTCGGCCGGAGCCCGGCGGCGTGATTCCCACCGATGCGTTTCAGGAAACCGTGGTCAGGGGCGTGTACGCGATCGGCGACGTGACGGGCCGCTTCGAGCTGACACCCGTGGCCATCGCGGCTGGACGGCGGCTGGCGGATCGACTGTTCGGCGGCCAGACGGCGCGCCACCTGCCCTACGAGAACATACCCACCGTGCTGTTCACGCACCCGCCGATCGGCACGGTGGGTCTCTCGGAGCAGGCGGCAGTCGAGCGCTACGGCGCGGAGCAGATCAGGATCTACGAAACCGGCTTCATTCCGATGTACTACGCTTTCGGCGAACGCCAGCCCAGGTGCTTCATGAAGCTCGTCGTGGCGGGAGCCGAGGAGCGCATCGTCGGCTGCCACCTGATCGGCATGGGCGCGGATGAAATCCTGCAGGGCTTCGCCGTGGCGCTGCGCATGGGCGCGACCAAGGCCGATTTCGACGACACCGTGGCGATTCATCCCACGGTCGCGGAGGAGCTGGTCACCATGCGCGGCAGCCGCGCCGCGGCGCCGCAGGAATGAAGCATGAAGTAAGAAGGAAGACGGATCCATGATCGGGGTACACAGAGTAGCCGGATGAACGCTTTCGGGCCAGCACCGGCCGGCTTCTTCACGGCTCATCCTTCCTTGCTCCCTCATCCTTGATCTTGTGTTACCTTTGCGCCTCACACCCAACGGTTCGACGCTGCCGCACGGCAGTCTCCGCTCGAATCGAGAACAGAACAAAGACTTCGGACGCAGAGGAGGAGAGCGATGACAACCGCCAACGAAGCGCGTGAGCTTGTCCGGGAAGTGGAGAGAGGCCACTACGACCCGTACCAGCTCGACCCGAAAGATGTCCTGGATCCGCCGGTCGAGTTCGGTGCCATCCTGCGCAGAATCGGTCCCGGCCTGGTGCTCTCCGCCTCCATCGTGGGTTCCGGCGAACTGATCGCCACCACCACGCTGGGCGCCGAAGTCGGCTACGTGGTGATGTGGCTGATCATCTTCAGCTGTCTGATCAAGGCGGTGATCCAGGCCTTCCTCGGCCGCTACACGATCGTGCGCGGCGAGACCGGACTGGCCGCATTCAATCGCATTCCCGGCAGGCTGTGGAAGGTGAACTGGGTGCTGTGGGCCTGGGCGCTGATGGTGTTCTTCACGTTGTTCCAGATCTGCGCCATGTTCATCGGCGTTTCGCAGGCGATGAACCTGCTGGTCGCGGACATCGGTGTCACGTGGTGGGTCCTGGGCTTCTTTGTCCTGACCCTCGTCCTGCTGCTCGGCGGCGCCTACAAGCGCATCGAAGGCATCGCGATGATCAAGGTGGGGCTATTCACGCTCATCACGCTGCTCGCCGCGGTCGTGCTCACCCGGATGCCCCAGTACTTTTCCTGGAGCGATGTGACGAACGGGTTCCAGTTCGAGTTGCCCGAAGCCGGACTGAAGACCGCGCTCGCCACTTTCGGCATCACGGGCGTGGGCGCCACCGAGCTGTACATGTACACCTACTGGTGTGTCGAGAAGGGCTATGCCCGCTATACCGGCCCCTACGAGGACACGGAGGCCTGGCGCAAACGCGCCCGCGGCTGGATCCGGGTGATGCACGTGGACGTGGTCTTCTCCATGATCATCTACACCATCGCGACCATCGCCTTCTTCCTGCTGGGCGCCGGCATTCTGCATGGCATGGGCAAGGTGCCGGGCGGTACCGACATGATCGTCGTGCTGTCGAACATCTACACCGAGACGCTCGGCGGCTGGGCCAAATGGTTGTTCTACATCGGCGCCATCGTCATCCTGTACGGCACGATCTTCGCCGCCACTGCAGGACACTCCCGGATGTGTTCGGATTTCCTGCGGCTCACCGGCGTCTACGAGCACGACGACTACAAGGCACGACTGCGCTGGCGCGACACCTTCATCGTCGTGCTGGTGGCGATCCCCCTGGGGATGTACTTCATCTTCGGGCAGGCGCCTGTCGACATGGTGCGCTGGGGCGGCATCGCGCAGGCGTGGACGCTGCCGATCCTGAGCCTGGGGACCCTGTATCTTTATCACCGATTCATGCCGAAGGAACTCGCGGCGACCAGATTCATGACGATCGTCCTGTGGCTGGGCGCAATCGTGATCACGGGCTTCGTACTGGTGAGCGAGTTCCGCCGCTTCATGGCCTGAGCCAGAGCGTACCCTGGGGAGAACGACAATGACGATCCAGCGATTCGAGGTGGGCCCGAGGCTCTCGCAGGTAGTGATCCACGGCGACACGGTCTACACGGCCGGCATCGTCGCCGACGATCCCAACGCGGACGTCGGCGGCCAGACCGGCCAGATTCTGGACAAGATCGATCGCTATCTGAAGGAAGCCGGAACCGACAAGACCCGGATCGTGATGGCCACGATCTGGCTGTCCGACATCCGCTATTACGACGAGATGAACGCAGTGTGGGACATGTGGGTGCCGAAGGGCCACACGCCTGCACGCGCGTGCGTGGAATCCCGGCTGGCCACGCCGCGATACAAGGTGGAAATCCGGGTCATCGCCGCGCGCTGATCCGGCTGCGTGCTCGCGCGGCGCGTGCGCGCGGTTGCCTGAGGGAATGCAATAGTGCCCGGGGAGGAAATCATGGATACAGCAACCGCCACCGCACGAACCGCCGTCAGGCACGCGGCTCACTTCGATCCCTACAAGCTCGATCCGCGCAACGTGGTCGAGCCGCCCGTGGGCACCGGCTCGATCCTGCGCCGCATTGGACCCGGGCTGGTGCTCTCCGCCTCGATCGTCGGGTCCGGTGAACTGATCGCCACGACCACGCTGGGCGCCAGGTTCGGCTACACCATGATGTGGCTGATCATCGTGAGCTGCGTGATCAAGGCGGTCGTGCAGGCGGTGCTGGGCCGCTACATCATCGCCAGCGGCGAGACCACGCTGATCGCCTTCTCCCGCATCCCCGGCCCGAAGGCGCTCGTCAACTGGGTCGCCTGGTGCTGGTTCGCGGCAACCGTGGCCGTGCTCTTCGCGCTCACCGGGATGTACATCGGCGTCTCGCAGGTGATGCACGGCCTGTTCCCGACCGTTCCCGTCACGGCGTGGGTACTGAGCTTCATGGTTCTCACCCTGGTGCTACTGCTCGGCGGCGCCTATCCGCGCATCGAAAAGATCGCGATGATCAAGGTCGCGCTGTTCACCCTGATCACCTGCTTGTCCGCGGTGATCCTGATGAACATGCCGCAGTACTTCTCCTGGGGCGACGTGCTCGACGGACTGCACTTCCGCATGCCGGAGGGTGAAGGGCTGGCGGTGGCGATCGCGGTGTTCGGCATTACCGGCGTGGCTTCCGGGGAGCTGTGCATCTATCCCTACTGGTGCATCGAGAAGGGCTATGCGCGCTTTACCGGGCCGCGCGAGGACACGGATGCCTGGCGCAGGCGCGCGCGCGGCTGGATCCGGGTGATGCACACGGACGTGGTGGTATCGATGATCATCTACACGCTCGCCACCATCGCGTTCTACCTGCTGGGCGCGGGCGTCCTGCACGGCATGGGGCAGGTCCCGGGCGGCAAGGAAATGATCTCGGCGCTGTCCAACATCTATACGCAAACACTCGGCGCCTGGTCCTTGTGGCTGTTCTACCTGGGCGCGGTGATGATCCTCTACGGCACCGTATTCGCGGTCACCGCCGGCAACTCGCGCATGCTGGCTGATTTCTGCCAGCTGCTGGGCGCGTTCGCGCGCGACGATTACCGGCGGCGCACCCGTTTTCGCGATCTGTTCATCTTTCTCATCACGGTGCTCGCGGTGTCGCTGTACTTCGTGTTCGGGCAGGCGCCGGTGACGCTGGTGGTCTGGACCGGCATCGGCCAGGCCGCGCTGCTGCCGATCGTGGCTTTCGGCACGCTGTTTCTCGCCACGCGCCACCTCGTGCCGGAGCTCAAGGTTCCCGGCTGGATGATGGGGCTGCTGTGGATCGCAGCCGTGGTGATTACCGTGTTCATCGTGCCGTCGCTGTACCTCGAATTCGTCAAGATGTTCTGAGTTCGCATCGCCCTCCGTCTTCGGCTGCCTGCGGGAGGAGTGGCTCGAGGTGAGCCGGGTGTCGCGCCATGTCTGTTCTCGCCCAAGCCGCCGTCTTCCTCGCCGCCGCCGTGGTCGCGGTGCCGCTGTTTCGCCGTCTTCGCCTGGGGGCAGTGCTTGGCTACCTCGCCGCAGGAATCGCGATCGGTCCCTTCGGCCTGGGCATCATCGGCGAAGTCGACCACGTCATGCACTTCGCGGAGCTGGGCGTGGTGCTGCTGCTGTTCGTGATCGGACTGGAGCTGCAACCTTCGCGGCTTTGGGTACTGCGCAAGGCGGTGTTCGGGCTGGGCGGCGCGCAGGTCGCCGTCACCGCTGCGGTCCTGGCCGGGGTCGGGCTGGCCCTGGGGCTGTCGTGGCCGGCGGCGCTGGTGGTGGGACTGGCGCTGTCGATGTCCTCCACCGCTTTCGTGCTGCAAGTGCTGGCCGAACGCGGCGAGCTCACCACCCGGCACGGCCGCTCCGGCTTCGCCATTCTGCTGTTTCAGGATCTGGCGGTCATTCCACTGCTCGCGCTGATTCCCCTGCTCGGCATCGGCGAGGACATTCCCAGCGGCGCACAGGCCTGGCTCGCGGCACTGAAGGCCGTGGGCGTCGTGGCGCTCGTGGTGGTCGGCGGACGCTACCTGCTGCGTCCCGTGCTGCGCGCGGTCGCGGCCAGCCGCATCCAGGAGATCTTCACCGCGGCCGCGCTGCTCACCGTGATCGGGACCGCGCTGCTGGTGTCCGGTACGGGGCTTTCGATGTCGCTTGGCGCTTTTCTTGCCGGGGTGCTGCTCGCCGACTCCGAATTCCGTCACGAGCTGGAAGCCAACATCGAGCCCTTCAAGGGCCTGCTGCTCGGATTGTTCTTCATATCGGTCGGCATGTCGGTGGATCTCGGTCTGCTCGCGCGCGAGCCGCTCAGGATCGGTCTCACGGTGGCGGGGCTGATGCTGGCCAAGGCCGCCGTGTTGTTCCTTCTGGGCCGGCTGTCGGGGCACAACGCGCGATCGTCGCGGCGCCTGGCGGTGGCGCTGGCGCAAGGCGGCGAGTTTGCCTTCGTGCTGTTCGCGCTCGCCGCTGGTGCCGGAATTATGAGCCCCGCATTGTCCGACCGGCTGGTGATCGTGGTCACGCTGTCGATGATGCTCACGCCGCTCGCCTTGGCACTTGACGAGCGCATCGGGCGCAGGCGCCCGCTCGAGCCCGAGGAAAAGTTCGAAGAAATCGACGCCGGGGAAGTCCCGGTGGTGATCGCGGGTTTCGGGCGGGTCGGACAGATCGTGGGACGCGTGCTGCGCGCCCGCAACATCGCCTTTACCGCGCTGGACAAGAGCAGCGAACAGATCGAGACGGTGCGCCGTTTCGGCACGCGCGCCTACTACGGCGATGCCTCCCGTCTCGACCTGCTGCGCGCGGCGAAGATCGACAAGGCCAGGATCTTCGTGCTGGCTATCGACGATGTGGAAACCTCCCTGCGCACTGCGGAGACCGTGCGGCGCCACTTTCCGCACGTCAAGATCTTCGCCCGCGCCCGCAACCGCTTCCACGCCTACCGCCTCATGGATCTGGGGGTGGAGTTCATCGTCCGTGAGACCTTCTTCTCTTCCATGCAGATCGCCGAACAGGTGCTGCGGGCCGTTGGGCTGCCTGGCGTGGATGCGAAGGACACCGTCGAGACCTTCCGCCGCCACGACGAACAGATGCTGCAGCGCCAGCACGCGGTCTATCACGACGAAACGCAACTGATTCAGACTACCCAGGAGGCGGCGCGCGAGCTGCAGGGCCTGTTCGAGTCCGACAGCGAAGATCGCCTTCGTGACGCCACCCGCCCGGTCTTCACATCCGATGACGTCCGCTAAGAAGACGGGAAGCATGCAGGTATCGCGATTGTTTCAGTGGCTTCTACCGGACCTTGTGACGAACGTGGCATATCTGCGCGCGCAGCTCCAGACCTGATGCATATGCGTGCTTGCGGGAGCGTTACTTTCCCTCTCCTGGATTTCCTCGCCATCCGTTGCCGGTGATGAGGGCTCCCCAACTGTACGACGCGGTGGCACGGCCGGGGTAGCGGTATTCGGCCGCGCGTTGCCGGCGCGCACAGGAGCGGCGGGGTCTCCTGAATCCGCACCCGCAGTTCTGGTGAGAAACGACCTGGACGTCAACACAGTGTTCGGCCGGAACGGGATTGGACCCCGGCCGAGCCGTGACGCCGGAACTATCGTTGGCACTGCCGGGCACATTCGCCAGCCGATTCCGCAGGACGAGTATCAGCTCGTTTCGCGGGGCGTGCGGGCGAGTGAAACAGCCGGGCCGTCGCGTCGCTGACCGGAATCTACCCGGGATAGCGATTGGGCAGCCGAAGATCATTCGGCTGCCCTCTTTATGTCTTGCCGGCGGTGATTGTCTTTGGAAGCGCCTGTTGACTCTGTACTCGGCTACGGGATTAGCCTTTAGATGCATGGTATGCAACCAAGGAGATTTTCGTGTCCGAAGGAAAAGGCGAATCGGTGACCTTGGCTGCCGGAGGATTGGCTGCCCTGCTGGCCTCGGCATGCTGCTTGGGACCACTTGTGCTGGTGAGCATCGGCCTCGGCGGTGCCTGGATGTCCAGTCTGACGGCACTCGAGCCGTATCGGCCGTACTTCATCGGTGCCGCGCTCGTTGCGCTTTTCCTTGCGTGGCGGCGCATTTATCGACCTGCTGTCGAGTGCAAGCCCGGTGAGGTGTGCGCGCAGCCACAGAGTAAGCGTGTTTACAGAGGATTGTTCTGGGCCGTGGCGGCACTCGTTTTGGTTGCACTGCTCTTCCCTTATCTCGCTCCGTTGTTCTATTGATTAGGAGATTGACTCATGAAAAGCGTCATATCGGCAATTGCCAGCGTCGTACTTGTCGCAGTGGGATCGTTGGCGTATGCAGTCAATCGCACGGTCACGCTGGACATTCCGGGGATGAATTGCCCGGCATGTCCGATCACGGTCAAGAAGGCGCTGCAAAGGGTTGAGGGCGTCGAGAACGTCTTGGTCAGTTATGAAAGAAGGGAGGCAGTGGTCACGTTCGACGACGCCAAGGCAAACGTCGAGACGCTCATCAAAGCCACGACCAACGTCGGTTACCCATCCACGGTCAAGACCAATTGACGCCAAACGGCATGCCGACGCAGGCCGGGAATTGCGAACCGCAGACAAACCCGGCATTCGAACTGCACCCGACCAGGCGGATCGCCAGGCGGGTGAGCACCGGACGCTTCGCCATCCCGCGACGTTTTTGCTGACGCTCGATGAAACCTTTGACATCGGCCAGCGGGTGAACGTGACGCGTTACCGTGACGTATTGCAGCCAATTGGAGTAATCCGAACATGAAGACGCTCGAACTTCGCATCACCGGCATGACCTGCGATCACTGCGCGCGCACCATCGAAGGCGCACTGAAGACGGTGCCCGGCGTCACAAACGTGGCGGTCTCGTATCCTGAAGGCACGGCTCATGTCGCAGGCGAGACACCAGAGACCGACGCTCTGGTTGCCGCGGTTCGCGCAGCGGGTTATGGCGCCGAGTTGCTTGGCCCAAGAGTGCGCAACAGGCAACCGCGCCACGCGGAGTCGTTGATCGGAAAGGCGCTCGACGTTGCAAAAGGGCTGTCTGTACTCCAAGCACGACGGCCGGCGCAGCGCCCGGAGCATATCGCGATCATCGGCAGCGGTTCCGCGGCCTTCGCGGCTGCCATCCGGGCGACGGAAGAAGGCGTCCGCGTGACCATGATCGAGCAGGGCACACTGGGCGGCACGTGCGTCAACGTGGGCTGCGTGCCTTCCAAGATCATGATCCGCGCGGCACACATCGTGCACGAAGCCCAAGGTCATCCGTTCGACGGCGTGGGGCGCCATGCGCTTGCCGTCGACCGACGCAGGATGCTGGCGCAGCAGCAGGCGCGCGTCGATGAACTGCGCCAGGCCAAATACCAGGGCATTCTCGATGCCAACCCTGGGATCGCCTTGCTGCACGGACGCGCCCGCTTCAAAGCGCCGAAGGTCATCGAGGTTGAGGAGGAAGCCGGACGAAAGCGAGAGATCCACGCGGACCGCGTGCTGATTGCGACCGGCGCGGCGCCGGCGGTGCCACCGATTCCCGGACTCCAGGAAACGCCGTTCTGGACCTCGACCGAAGCACTGGTCGCCGAAGAAATTCCCCAACACCTGATCGTACTCGGCGGCTCCGTGGTCGGCCTGGAGCTGGGGCAGGCCTTCCGGCGCCTGGGCGCACGGGTCACGGTATTGGAGTTGCTGGACCGACTGCTGCCGATCGAGGACCAGGACATCAGTCAAGGCCTGCGCGAGGCGCTGGAGGCGGAAGGCATCGAGGTTCACACCGGCTTCAGGACGCAGTCTGTCAGCCACCGCGACGGCCGCTTCGAGATCAAGGGCGAGGGCAAAACGCTCGCGGGCCACCGGCTGCTGGTTGCCACGGGACGCCGGCCGAACACCGCCGACCTCGGCTTGGAGGCCATCGGCGTCAAGACGCTCAAGAACGGCGCGATCGAGGTGAACGATCGTCTGGAAACCAGCGTGCCCGGCATTTACGCAGCCGGAGACTGTACCAGCCACCCCCAGTTTGTGTATGTGGCGGCGGCCGGTGGCACTCGGGCGGCCGTCAATATGACGGGTGGGGAATCGGCGCTCGACCTGTCGACCATGCCTGCGGTGGTCTTTACCGATCCGCAGGTCGCGACCGTCGGTTTGAACGAGGCGGAGGCACGCGGGAAGGGTCTGCAGATCGAAGTCCGGTCGCTCACGCTCGACAACGTGCCGCGCGCGCTCGCGAACTTCGACACCCGCGGGTTCATCAAGCTGGTCGCGGAAAGAGACAGCGGCCGGTTGCTCGGCGCCCAGATCCTCGCGCCCGAGGCTGGCGAGATCATCCAGATCGCCGCGCTGGCGATCCGCCACGGCATGACCGTGCAGGACATCGGCAACGAGATGTTTCCGTATCTCGTCATGGCCGAGGGACTGAAGCTTTGCGCGCAGACCTTCACCAAGGACGTGAAACAGCTGTCCTGCTGCGCCGGGTGAAAGCTCGACGGCTCACGTGCAGCGCCATGACACGCATGCGATCCGGTGCCGCACGGACGTACAGCATCGCCGAAGCAGCACACAAAGCAGGGCTGAGCCTTCACCGGGTGCGGGTCTACCTTGATATGGGGCTGGTACAAGCTTGCGGTGCCACCGCCGGTGGCTATCGATTGTTCGACGCGACCTGCATCGAACTGGTCAAGTAGGGGGCCAAAGCCCTTCCCCTTGCCGAACACATCGGATCGAACCCGATCATGGTCATGTTCCAGGCCAACAAGCGTCGTCAAGCGCTCATTGACGGCCCAGCAGCAACCGACTACGGGACAGGGCTCCCGCCGGACGCACCCTGCGAGGTCGAGAAGTAAGGTCTTCGCCTCCCGCGGTGTCTATTGGATCAGAAGCACCGGGCTTTCCGGACCGGAGAAGCTCGTGGCGGTTCCCAGGGGGAGATGTACCGGCAAGCCGTTGAATACACCGGGACACTTTGACAGGAGATTTCCGATGGGCGTTGTCAAGAGTATCCGGGCGGTTGCGGCTGCCGCGATGGCTATTTCAACGGGTTCGTTCTCGGCAGCCGTTTTTGGAATCCGGGCGTAAGGCATGTCTACGCTGACTGCCGCGCTGCACGGCACCTGGCCGCCACCGGAAAAGTCACGCATCCGCCAGGATCGGACGCCGCGTATATCTGCGGATATCCCGTCAATCCTTCCGGTTCAGGGAATCCGCGGCATGGACCAGGCAGCATTTGAGATGGCAGTGCGCGCCTATTCTTCCGATCTGTTTCGATTCGCCTACTGGCTGTGCCGCAACCGCTGGCAGGCTCAGGACCTGGTGCAGGAGGCATTCGCCGCCGCGTGGAAGGCGCGCAATGCCCTCCGGGAGCCAGGTGCGATCAAGACCTGGTTGTTTACCATTCTGCGCAATGAACATGTTCGGGTCCATCAGCGCAGGCAGCTGCCGATGGAGGACGTGGAGCTGGACGAGTTGAACTCGCCGGCGTCCGGCAATCCGTCTGAAAAGGTGGAGTTGGACGCGTTGCTCAGGACGCTGCCTGAAAACTACCGAGAGCCGCTCGTGCTTCAGGTGCTGGGCGGCTTCAGTTGCCGCGAGATCGCCGAGATGATGAACATCACCGAGCAGAACGTCATGACGCGCCTGACTCGCTCCCGCCAAATGCTGCAACGCATGTCCACGCCGACACCACAAGCCGTACCGGCAAGGGAAAAGGGTTGAAACCATGGACTGCCTGACTCTGCGAAGAATCAAGTTGGCCACGCCAGAGGCTTCACGGCCCGAGGTCGTCGCGCACCTGCGCGACTGCGCGGACTGCGCGAGCTTCGTGCAAGAACTGGAAGCCTTCGAGCGCAAGCTGCAGCAGGTAGTGGCCGTACCGGTGCCGGAGGGTCTCGCGGACCAGATCGTTCTGCACCATCGAGAGTCCTCCGCGCCCAACCCGGCCGTTCGATCATGGCGATTCTGGCCGCTTCGCCCGACGCTGGCACTGGCGGCGAGTCTGGTGCTGGGGCTGTCGGCGATCATCGGCTACCAGCAGATCCAGGTGCAGTCTTCCAGGCAAGCGCTGGCCGCGAGCTTCGTGGCCCATGTGCTGTCCGAGCCTGAGGTGCTGCGGGCGCAGGAACACGTTGACCCCGCGAGACTGGCGCAAGCTCTGGCAAGCTACGGCAGCACGCTCAGCGGGCCGATCGGCGAGATCCGGCATCTCGGTCAGTGCCCGATCGACGGTGCGCTCGCTCATCATGTGTTCGTGCAGACGGCGCATGGCCCGGCGACGCTGATTCTGATGCCTGAGCGCCGCGCCAGCCTGCGCGATCCGCTCACCCGGGAGGGCTTCGCGGTGGTTATCCTGCCGCTGCGCGGTGGCAGCCTGGGCATCGTCGCGGACTCGCCCGACCGGGCCGTGAAGGTCGAAGAGCCGATCCGGGCGCGCATCCACTGGGAAGTCTAGCGAGTGCCTGTGGCGGCGGCCGCGGATGTAAGCTTTTGGGCGCAGCGCCTGTCTATCCGTTTGAGCGGCCGGCGTGCCGTTGACTGTAGCAACCATTGACCAGAGGAGAGCAAATGAAAGCAACCGACCTGATCGTCCATTCCGCCATCGCCAGCCTGCTCGCGCTGGGGGCTGCCCAGCCCGCATTCGCGCAGAAGGACATGGAGAAATGCGCCGGCATCGTCAAGGCCGGCAAGAACGACTGCGGCACTGCCAACTCGTCGTGCGCGGGCACGTCGAAGAAGGACGGGGACAAGGAGGCCTGGATCTATCTGCCCAAGGGGACGTGCGAGAAGATCGTCGGCGGCATCCTCGTCAAGAAGTGATCTCGCCGGGACCTCGTTCCCGGGTGGTGCCTGCCCGCGCGGCGCGCGCGGGGATCGGCTTGCGCGCGCCGCACTACCGGGCGCTGCTCGAACAGCGCCCGGCGCTGGGTTTCCTGGAAGTTCACAGCGAGAACTTCTTCGGCGCGGGCGGCCAGCCCCACTATTTCCTGGGCAAGGCCCGCGAGCTCTACCCCCTGAGCCTGCACGGCGTGGGGCTGTCGCTCGGATCGGTCGACCCGCTCAGCGATGAGCATCTTGCCGCGCTCGAGCGGCTCATCGAGCGCTACGAACCGGCCTTCGTTTCCGAGCATCTGTGCTGGTGTTCCTATGGCGGGCGCTACGCCAACGAGCTGCTGCCGCTGCCCTGCACCGAAGAGGCGCTGGCGCACGTGTGCTCGCGCATCGCCCGAGTCCAGGAGCGTCTCGGGCGGCGCATCCTGGTCGAGAACGTTTCGGCTTACGTGCGCTTCCGGTATTCGACGATTCCCGAGTGGGAGTTCTTCGCGGAGGTGCACCGACGCACGGGATGCGGCCTGCTGCTCGACGTCAACAACGTCTACGTGAACGCGGTGAACCAGGGTTTCAGCGCGGAGGCCTACATCGACGCCGTTCCAGCCGCGGCGATCGAAGAGATCCATCTAGCCGGTCACGAGGACACCGGCGAATGCCTGGTGGACACCCACGGCCGCGCGGTGCATCCCGCCGTGTGGACGCTTTATCGGCGCGCCATCGCCCGTCTGGGCGATCGCCCCACGCTCATCGAGTGGGATACCGATCTGCCCGAACTGCCGGTGCTGCTGGCGGAGGCGGCGAAAGCAGACCAGGTCATGTGCGATGCGCGCTCACTCGCTGCCTGAGCTGCAGGCCGGGTTTCTCGGCCGTCTGTTTTCCGCCGACGAGGCGCCGGAGCCGATCGTCGCGCAGGACGCCGGGCGCTTTTCGATCTATCGCGCCACGGTGTTCGCCAATCTCGGGGAGGCGCTGCGCGCCGTGTATCCGGTCGTGGAGCGCCTGACCGGCGAGCGGTTCTTCGCCCAGGCCGCCCGCCATTTCGTGCGGGATTACCCTTCTGCGAGCGGCGATCTGCACCGCTATGGCGCGGAATTTCCCCTGTTTCTGGCATCGTTCCAACCGGCCGCGTCGCTGCCTTACCTTGCGGACGTCGCGCGGCTGGAGTGGCTCTGGCACGAGGCATTTCACGCTGCCGATCATCAGCCGCTCGACCGCTCGCGCCTGGCGGCGATTCCGGCGGCACAGTGGCCGCAGCTGCGCCTGGGGTTTCAGCCCGCCGCCCGGCTGCTGCGCTCGCGCTACCCGGTGCATCGCATCTGGCAGGTCAATCAGCCCGACTATCGCGGCGACGACACGGTAAGTCTCGACGAGGGCGAAGCCCGGCTCCTCGTGTTCCGAGCGGGCTACGACGTGGTGATCCTGGCCCTGTGTGCCGGCGAATACGCTCTTGTCGATACGGCCATGCGCGGGGCGCAGCTCGCCCGTGCAGTGGAAGAGGCGCTCGCGGTCGACTCCACGCTCGACGTCAATGGCTGCCTGCGCCGTCTCGTGGAGCGCGAGGTCGTCGTCGATGTGTTCATTGAACCCACCAACGGAGTCCAGCCATGTGGAACAAATCGATGCGGTTCGTGACGGCCATCGCCCGCTGGCTGAATTTCGCCGCTCCGGTGCTGGACCTGGGCATCCGGCTGTATGTGGCAAATGTTTTCTTCAAGTCCGGGCTGACCAAGATCGCGAGCTGGGACACCACACTGGTGCTGTTCGAGTACGAGTACGCCGTGCCGCTGCTGCCGACCGCAGTGGCGGCCTGGCTCGCTACCGCCGTCGAGCTGATCTTCCCGGTACTGCTTGCCGTCGGGCTGGCCGGTCGCTTCAGCGCTTTCGTGCTGTTCGTGTTCAATTACGTCGCGGTGATCTCCTATCCGGGTTTGTCGGAAGGCGGATTCAAGGATCACTTTTACTGGGGCTTCCTGCTGCTGGTGCCGCTGTTCCACGGGCCGGGGAAGTTATCCGTGGACCATCTCATCCGTTGGCGAGTGGAGCGCGCGCAGCGCCCCTGAGGCCCGTGCCCGGCGCGCAGGTTCCGGGATTCATTCGATCGCCGTTTCCGGTTCCCGCGGCTTGCGACGGTGGCCCAGCGCCACGTAAAGGCCGCTCGCCACGATTACCGCCATTCCCAGGAAGGCCGGTGCGTCGGGAAAGTCTCCGAAAACCAGCAAGCCGAACAGCGTAGCCCAGAGGAGTTGGGCATAGCCGAGCGGCGAGAGAAACGACGCATCGGCCAGCTGCATCGCCTTGATCAGCGCGTAGTGCCCGGCGCCTCCCGCCACACCCAGCAGCATGAACAGCGGCCAGTGACGAAGCTGGGGTGTTTCCCAGAAGAAGGGAACGATCGGCGACATCAGCACGCAGCCCACCGCCGCCGTGTAGAAGAAAGTCACCATCGGCGGCTGTGTGGCGCTGAACCTGCGAGTCATGATCTGGTACAGGCTGTAGCAGGATGCCGCACCGAGCGCGAGCAGCGCCGGCCACTGCAACATCGCACTGCCTGGCCGAACGATGAAAAGCACGCCGGCGAATCCCGCGGCCACCGCGATCCACCGGCTCCGGCCGACCTGCTCGGACAGCAGCCAGACCGCGAGGATCGTCACCAGCAGCGGGGAAACGAAACTGATGGCCTTGACCTCCGCCATCGGCAGGAAGCTGAGCGCCCCGAAGTTGAACAGCGTCGAGCCCATCAGCAGCGCCGCGCGTACCAACTGTCCACCCGGTCGCGCGGTGCGCACCAGGCCGAGTCCCAGCCGTGGCGCAAGCAGCAGCACCATCAGGGCCGTGTGGACGAAGTAGCGGCTCCAGACGATCATCGGAACCGGGTAGTTGCGGCTCAGGAACTTGGCGGTCGTCTCCAGCACCGAGAAACAGGTGACCATCGCCATCATGTACAGCACGGCCCGGGCCTGCGCGCTGGAGGCTCGCAGCCGGGCAAGGCTCGAGGAGAACAAGGAATGCGCCGGTCAAGAAGCGAAGGACGCGGATTCTAACCGACCCTCGGAATCGCCCTCCAAAAGCGCTAGAATTGCGCCTCCCTGCCAGCAGACCGGCGCTCGGACAGCCTTTCGAAAGACGGAGCCCTCATCATGCGAGTCGAAGTTCATGTTCACGGAACGGTCCTGCTCAAGGCCGGCACCAGTACGGCTCAGATCGAGGCCGCTCTGCGGCCCTGGCTCGACTACATCGACGAAGACAGCCTGGGGGACGCCAAGAGCGTGCATCCGGACGAGCCTGGAATCGTCTTTGATCGGCGCCGGCGGGTGCTCGATGTGTGCTGGACCGGCGACGTGGGACGCAGCTTCCGGCAGATCCTGGGTGATGCGCTCGAGGCGCTCAACGCGTACAGCGAAGAGGCCGCTTCTTTCGACATCACCTACTATCACGCCGACGGACGCGACGAATTCGACGTGATGTTCGTCGGTCCGACCGCGGAGGCGATTCACGAGGCCCGCCGACGGCGGATGTTCGAAGACCTCCGGCACCTGCTCGGCCGCGAGTTCAGCGAGGCGGAAACCGGCCAGGTGCTCGCGCTGGTCGACCAGCTCTTCGAGCGCCACTGGCAGTCGGCGGAGGACGAATCGCAGCAGCAGTCCTCCGACGAACAAGCTGCGCCGATCGGCCGCAAGCAGCTGCACTGAATCGCGGCCAGCCTGGCCGGCGCGGAAGGTTTGCGCCGGCGTCCCCGGCGGCGCGCGCCGGGGACGGGTGTCCGACCAGACGATGAAGAGGGATATCGGCGGCGCGAACGCGCGCCTGCCCGCCGTGCGCCTGGTCGGCGCAAGCCGGAGCGTGGATGTGCGGGCCGTCATCGCGCTCGCGCTACCGCTCGTCGCCAATACCAGCATCCAGGCGGTACTCAATCTCACCGATACGTGGTTCGTGGGCCGGCTGTCCACCGAGGGTCTCGCCGCGGTCGGTGCGGTGTACTGGCTCACCATCGTGGCGATCCTGCTCGCCGGTGGGGCAGCCCTCGCGGTGCAGACCTTCGTGGCACAGGCCTTCGGCGCGGGAGACCACCCGCGCGCGGCGCGCGCGGCGTGGAACGGTCTGTGGGCCGTGCTGTTCACGACCCCGCTGTTCGTCGCCGTGGCGTTCGCCGGAGAAGCGCTGATCGGCCCGTTCGATCTTCCCGCCGCTATCCACGCTCAGGCGGTGGCCTACTGGTTCCCGCGCATGCTGGGCGGCTCGCTGGCGCTGGCCGTCTGGGCGCTGACCGGCTTCTTCAACGGCATCGGCCGCACCCAGGTCACCTTGGGCGTAATGACCTTCTCCGCGGTGCTCAACGCCGGCTTGAATCAGCTGTTCATCTTCGAGTTCGGCTGGGGCGTGGCCGGTGCGGCATGGGCAACGACCACCGCGTTGTTCGCCGCGGCCATGGTCGCAGCGTTGCTTCTGGCAAGCCGCGGCGTCGACCGGGAGTTCTCCACCCGTGCAGCCCTTGCGTTCGACGCAAAGCTCGCGCGAAATCTCGTGCTGGTCGGCCTGCCGATGGGGATCTTTCCGGCAATCGACGTCGGCGCCCTGGCGGCTTTCCAGCTCATGCAGTCGGGTTTCGGCGCGGTCGGCGGCGCCGCTTCGCAGATCGTGATGATGCTGACTTCGATCGCCTACATGCCCACCATGGGGTTCGCCCTCGCCGGCACCACGCTGGTCGGCCAATCGATCGGCGCCGGCGATCACGATTGGGCGGCGCGCGTGGGCAATACCATCATCGGGCTGTGCGTGACCTATATGGGCTGTGTCAGCGTCTTCCTGGCGCTGGCCGGACCGTGGATCCTTCCGCTGTTCATGGCAGCCGACGACGCACGGGCCGCGGACGTCGTCGCCCTGGGGCGTGCCCTGTTGTGGTTCGCGGCGGGATACCAGATCTTCGACGGGCTGAACCTGGGCGCACAGTTCTGCCTGCGCGGCACGGGCGACATGCGCGTGCCCACCGCGATGATCATCGTGCTGGCCTGGTTCGGATTCGTGCCCTTGTCGCACATGCTGATCTTTCCGCAGGGCGCGGGCTGGGTGGACTTTCTTCCGCAATTCGGATGGGGCGCGGTCGGCGGCTGGGCGGCTGCGCTGCTCTACACTGCCGCGCTCGGTCTGGCGGTCTGGCTGCGCTGGCGCTCCGGCGCCTGGCGCCGCATGGCTCTGCCTCGCTGATTCCTCGCGCGAACAGCCGAACCTGCGGCCACGATGCAATTTCCGCGCGCCGGATTTCGATGCAGATGTGTTTCGCGAGACAGGGCAAGCGGTTAAGATAACGCCGCCACGCGGCACCACACGCTTCGACAGGGGGACTCATGACGATACCCATCCGCATCGCATTTATGTCCATCCTCTGGGCGGCGTGCGCGGCGTTCGCCGCCGCGCCGCTGCCGCAGACCGCCCCCCAGGACGTGGGTATTTCACCCGAGCGCCTCGCGAGGCTCACCGCCGTGTACCAGCGTGCAGTCGATTCGGGGGAACTGCCCGGCGCGGTGATCATGATCGCGCGCGACGGCAAGCTCGCCTACGCGAAGGCGCTGGGTTGGCAGGACAAGGCCCGCAACGTTGCGATGAAGGAAGACTCCATCTTCCGCATCTATTCGATGACCAAGCCGGTGGTGAGCGTCGCGGCGATGATCCTGGTCGAGGAAGGATTGCTCGGGCTGCACGAACCGATCTCGAAGTACCTCCCGGAGTTCAAGGACATGAAAGTCGGTGTCGAGGGCACCGATGCCGCCGGGCAACCGACGTTCACGCGCGTGGATGCCAAGCGCCAGATCACGGTGCAGGACCTGCTGCGTCACACTTCCGGACTGACCTACGGCGCGTTCGTGCAGAGGACCGCCGTGCAGAGGCTATACAAGGACGCCGGGCTGTGGTCGCAGAAATGGATCCTGGAGGATTTCTGCAAGGCGCTCGCCAAGCTGCCGCTGCAGCACGAGCCGGGCACCACGTGGGAATATGGCCACTCGACCGACGTGCTCGGCCGGGTGGTCGAAGTGGTCTCCGGCAAACCGCTCGACCGATTTCTCGCCGAGCGGATCTTCATGCCGCTGGGGATGAACGACACCGCCTTCCACGTGCCTGCCGGCAAGCACGCCCGCCTCGCGGAGCCGATCCCGGACAAGTACACCGGCACCGTTCCCGAGCTAATCGACGTGCGCCAGCCGGCGACGTTCTTCGCCGGCGGCCACGGGCTGGTGTCCACGGCGGGAGACTACCTGCGCTTCACGCAGATGCTGTTGAACGGAGGGGAGCTTGACGGGGTGCGCATCCTCGGGCCACGCACCGTCGAGTACATGGCCTCGAACCATCTCCACGAGAAAATCGCGAAGGGCACGAACTATCTCCCGGGACCGGGCTACGGCTTCGGACTCGGCTTCGCCACGCGTCTGGAGGTCGGCATGTCGGAGTGGCCCGGCTCCGTCGGGGAATTCTTCTGGGGCGGCTACGCCGGCACCTATTTCTGGATCGATCCAGAAGCGAATCTCGCCGTGACCTACATGTCGCAAGAGCCCGCGCGACGCAACCATTATCGGGTCTTGTTGCGCAACACGGTCTATCAGGCCATCATCCAGTAGACGGTCCTTCAACGTTGCTTCCTTCTTCGCCCCTCGCGCGCGCTCTGCCCTCGCCCGGGCGGCGCGACAAGACCCGAATGCTCGCAATCGCCGCCCGCACCCTGATGCTTGCCTGGCTCCTGGCGCTGGGCGCGATCGCAACATTGGCTCGGGCACAGGACGAGGCGCCGTCGCGCGAAGCGATCCTGCTCGTGGCGCACCCGTTACTGCTCGACCCGAATTTCTCGCAGAGCGTAGTGCTGGTCACCTTTCCCCCGGACAGTGGACCCATGGGTGTCATTCTCAACAGGCCGAGCGGCGTGGAGCTGCGCTCGATCTGGCCCGACAGGCCGGAGCGCCAGGGACGTAGCGACATCATTCATTTCGGCGGACCTCTGGAGCCCGACGGCCTGCTGTTCGTGTTTCGCATGACGCCAGCGCCGGTGCGCGCGCTCTGGGTCACGGAGGACATCTACTTCAGCGGCGACGGACAGCTCCTCGAGCGGCTGCTTGAGGAAGAGCGTCCGGTCCCGCACCAGCGCTTCTTCGCCGGATATTCCGGCTGGGCGCGCGGGCAACTGGAGAGCGAGATCAGCGGCGGCAGCTGGTACGTGCTGCCCGTGGATGCCGGAGTGATCTTCGACATGCCGGTCGAGAGCATGTGGGAAAAGCTCTTCGAACGCGCCACTCTGCCCCGCGCTGCCGTCGAGAACAGATCTTGAACCACGGTGCGTGGTTCATGTCGTTATCCGGATTGAGGAGAGAGAATGGAAGACAGGCTGTTTTCGGTCGAGGGACAGATCGTGCTGGCCTCGGGCGCGAGCCGCGGCATCGGGCGCGCGCTGGCGGAGGGATTCGCAGCGCGCGGCGCGCAAGTGGTGATCGCCGGCCGCGAGCGCGAAACGCTGGAAAAGACAGCCAGGGAAATCTCTGTCGGCGCGAGCCCGGTCAAGGCGGTGGTCTGCGACGTGTCCAGACCCCAGGACGTGCAGCGGCTGGTGGACGAGACAGTCAGGGCCTTCGGCCGCATCGATACCCTGCTCAACGTCGCCGGCGTGAACAAACGCATGAAGATCGAGAACTACACGACCGAGGACTACGACTGGATCGTCGGCATCAATCAGCGCGGTGCCTTCGTGCTCGCGCAGGCGGTCGGGCGCCAAATGATCGGCCGCAGGCAGGGGTGCATCATCAACATCGACTCGCTCAACACTTACGCGCCGCTCAC
Source organism: Burkholderiales bacterium (assembly GCA_035560005.1). Lineage (NCBI taxonomy): Bacteria > Pseudomonadati > Pseudomonadota > Betaproteobacteria > Burkholderiales > Burkholderiales bacterium. The sequence continues at coordinate 31,972 of DATMAN010000096.1, forward strand.
GGGGGTGGGCCCCTATGCGATGAGCAAGGCGGCGGTCCTGACGATGACCCGCGCGATGGCCACCGAATGGGGCAGGCACGGCGTGCGCGTCAATTCGATCGCGCCCGGCTTCTTTCCCACCGCGCTCTCGGAGAAGTTATGGGCGCAGGATCACATGCGCAAATGGGCCGAGGAAGTAACGCCGATGGGCAAGCTGGGCGACGTGAAGGACTTGGTCGGCACCGCGATCTTCCTGGCTTCGCCGGCCGCGGCGTTCATCACCGGACAGACCATCCGCGTCGACGGAGGCATCACGGCCGGCATCAACTGGCCGATCGAGCTGTAGGATCGGGAGAGCAGCGCACGCGGCCGCCCATGCCGTCGCGCACCTTCGCGCTGCTGCTCTTTCTGCTCGCTGGCGCACCCCTGCATGCACTCGAGCTGTCCCTGCTCCCCGGGACGCAAGAGGCCGCAGCCGGAGGATCTTTCTCCATCGTGCTGGTTGCCACCAACGACTCGACCGAGACGATCCACTATGCCCCACCCGCGCATCTGAACCTGAAGGTTCTGGTCGCGGACGGCGAGCGGATCGTCACGCTCGCCCGGGAGGACACAAGCCAGCCGAGCGTTGCCATCCCGGGCGGTGGCTACGTGCGCATCCGCTACGCGGGCAGCGCGCCGCAAGCGCTGGCCGGAGACCTGGTGCTGCGCCCCATCGATCTTCCAGCCAATGCCGTGGCAGTCCACGTCGTGCCAGGCGAGGGCCCAGCCGGAGACTTCTCCCGTCTGACCAGTGCGCTGTCGCCCTACGAACCGATCTATTTCTCGATCGGCACGAGGGCCAATACCAATGCGCGCTTTCAGGTGAGCCTGAAGTTTCGCGTCTTCAATCGCAATACCCGCATCGCACTGCTCGAAAAGCTCTATCTCGCCTATTCCCAGTCTTCGCTCTGGGACCTCGAATCTTCCTCCAAGCCGTTCCGCGACTCCAGCTACCGGCCCGGCGTTTTCTTCCTCGACGAGAACGTGTCGCAATGGCCATTCGCCGGCTCGCGCCTGGGCCTGCAGGCTGGACTGGAGCATGAATCGAACGGCAAGGACGGCACGGCTTCGCGCAGCATCAACATCGTGTTCGTGCGCCCGGCCCTCACCTTCCCGCTCGCCCGGGAGTATCAGCTCACACTGGCCCCGAAGATCTATCACTATCTGGACAAGGAAGAGAATCCGGAAATCGACCGCTATCGAGGCAACGTGGATTTTCTCGTGCGCCTCGGGCGCGAGGACGGCTGGCTGTTCGACGCAACGCTGCGCCGCGGATTCGCGTCGGACTCCGGCAGCGTGCAGGTGGACGCCTCCTACCCGCTGCGGGTGGCGACTTTCGGCAACCTGGGAGGCTATCTGCACCTGCAGTATTTCAACGGCTACGGCGAGAGCCTGATCGATTACGACCGCAAGCTGCGCTCGCAGTTTCGCGTCGGGCTGATGGTGACCCGCGGGCTGCGCTGGTAGCGCGCAGCGCGGCGTCTTGCATGCACTTGGCATCCGATGCACCATTCGCCAGAACAGGTCGAGGAGACAAAGAGCGATGGACGGCAAGTGACCGCAAGGTTGCAACCTGCGCTGACGCTTCGAGTGCGACTGCTGTTTCTGATCGCGCTGAGCGTCGCGCCCGCAGTCGGCCTGATCCTGCATAACGCCTGGGAACGCCGCAGCGATGTGCTCTCCTCGGTGCACGGCAATGCGCTGCAGCTCGCGCGGCTGGCCGCCAAGGAGCACGAGAAGATCATCGAGTCCGGGCGGACCGTGCTCGAAACCCTGGCGCAGATTCCCGCAGTAAACCGGTTGCGTTCCCGATCGGACTGCGAGGGGTTGCTCTCGAGAGTGCTCGACGGTCATCGGTCCTATTCGAACCTCGGGGTGATCCGCGCCGACGGCCGCGTGTTCTGCAGCGCGCTGAGGGTGCCAGAAGGGGTCAACCTCGCGGATCGGTCGTACTTCCGGCGCGCGATGGAAACGCGCAGCTTTTCGGTGGGCGACTATCAGATCGGCCGCATCACGGGCCAACCGGGCCTCAACCTCGCCTATCCGCTACTCGACGAACGCCGCCGAAGCCAAGGCGTCATCTTCGTCAGCATCAACCTTTCGTGGCTTGGTGAACTGGCCCGGGCCGTGCAACTGCCTCCCGACGTCGTCCTGACGGCGGTGGACAGCGAAGGCACGATCCTGGCGCGTGTGCCCCCCGCGCCTCAAGTCATCGGCAACAAGGTGCCCGAACTCGCGCGGCTGCACGAGGTCATCAGGGACTCCGCCCGCCGGCCCTTCGAGGCGCCGGACCCGGACGGCGTGACGCGGCTGTGGACCTATGCACCGATCCACACCGGCACGACTACCTCGCTCTACATCCGGATCGGCACCGACCGCGACGCCGCGCTCGCGCCGGTCCGGCGCGAGTTCTCCGCGGCGCTGCTGGTGCTGCTGTTCGTCGCAACCATGACCGTGGTCCTGGCCGTGTGGGGCGCGCGCGTGTTCGTGATAAGACCGTTGCAGGCGATCAGCGAGGCCGCACGCGCCCTGGGGGAAGGCAAGGTCGGGACGCGCACCGGCCTGGCCCACGGCAATGACGAGTTCGGACGACTGGCCCGCGTGTTCGACGATATGGCGGGCGGCATCGAATCGCGCGAGGCGCGGCTCACACAACTGACCGAGAGTCTGCGCCGCAGCGTGCGCGCGTTGCGCACCGTCAGCAAGGGCAACCGCAGCCTCCTGCAGGCACAAGAGGAGCACGAGCTGTGCGTGTCGATGTGCCGGGTTGCCGTCGAGGTGGGCGGCTATCGAATGGCCTGGGTCGGCTACGCGGAGCACGACGAGCGCAAGTCGATCCGGCCGGTCGCCTGGTACGGCGTGGACGACGGATTCCTCGCCGGCTTGCGGGCGAGCTGGGCCGACAGCGAGCAAGGTATGGGCATTGCGGGCACCGCGATCCGTACCGGGCAGCCCTCGTACACCAGGGATATCCGCAGCGACGCCCGCGTTGCGCCATGGCGCGAGGAAGCCCTCAAGCGCGGTTTCTTGTCCGGGATCGCCTTCCCGCTGGTGGTCGAGGGCAGCGTGATCGGCGCCTATTCGATTTACGCGGCCGAAGCCGATGCCTTCGACGAGGAAGAGGTCGAGATCCTGCGCGAGAACGCGCTCGATCTCGCGTTCGGCATCGCGATGTTGCGGTTGCGCGACCGGCAGCGCCAGGCCAACGAAAGGATCCGCCACCTCGCCTTCCACGACGCGCTGACCGAGCTTCCCAACCGCACACAACTGGTCCAGAACCTGGAAGCGCAGATCGAAATGGCGCGCAAGGACGGCTGCTCGTTCGCCCTGGCCGCCTTCGACGTGGACCGCTTTTCCGACGTCAACGAAGCGCTCGGCTATGACCAGGGCGACCAGTTGCTGCGGGAGATCGGGCGGCGGCTGAAGGAAGCGTCTGCGCGGGAGGCTACGGTGTGCCGCCTCGGCGAAGACGAGTTCGGCGTACTGTTGCCCAGGATGGACGCCGCTTCGGCGACCGAAGCCGTCGAACGATTGCTCCGGGCGCTGGACGCGCCCTTCGAGCTGGCGGGGCTGCAACTCGACATCCGCACCAGCGCGGGCATCGCGGTATTCCCGACCCATGGCGCCACGGCCGATCTGCTGATCAGCCGGGCCACGACCGCCTGCGGCCTGGCCAAGCGCACCGGAAACCCGTACGAGGTCGGGCCGACCGAGCCGCCCGAAGCCACGGCGCGGCGCCTGGCGCTGGCCAGCGATCTGCGGCGCGCGATCGAAAGAGGGCATCTGACCCTTTTCGTGCAACCCAAGATCGCGATCGCCGAGCGGCGCCTGTGCGGCGCGGAAGTACTGGCGCGCTGGACGCATGAACAATACGGGCCGATCGGACCCGGCGAGTTCGTGGTGCTCGCGGAACGCACCGGGCTCATCCGTCCGCTCACCTACTGGGTGCTGGAGACCGCGGCCAGACAGATGACGGCCTGGCGCGAAAGCGGGCTCGACTGCCCGCTGGCGGTGAACATCTCCGCGCGCAATCTGCGTGACCCCCAACTGGTGCGGCACGCCGAACAGACCTGCAGGGCCTTGGAACTCGAACCCGGCGCGATCGAGCTGGAGATCACCGAGAGCGCCCTGATGGACGATCCGGCGCGGGCGCTGAAGCTGCTGCAGGCGCTGCGCGACATCGGTTTCCGGCTCGCGATCGACGACTTCGGCACCGGTTATTCCTCGCTCGGCTATCTGGAGAAGTTTCCGGTCAACGTCATCAAGATCGACCGGGCTTTCGTGGCCAACATGCTGAGCAACGAGAGTTCCGCGCTGATCGTCCGCTCCACCATCGATCTGGCCCACAACCTGGGGCTCAGCGTAACCGCCGAAGGCGTGGAGAGTGCCGAGGTCCTCGACCGGCTGGGCGATCTGGGCTGCGATTCGGCGCAGGGATATTTCATCGCCCGGCCCTTCCCCGCGGAGGAGATGCCGCATTGGCGGCGCACCTCGACCTGGGCGGCGTAGGGCGTGCCTCGGACCGGCCGCTATACTTGCCGGACAAGACCGATCGGGAGGGGACGATGCAAGAGAACCGCAGACGCTTTTTGCGCACGGCCGGGCTGACCGGGACGGTCGCGGCCGCTGCCCCCGGCGCCGCGTTCGGCGTGCCGGCGTGCGCTGCACGCGCCCGGCAGGCCGAACCGGATCTGCCGACCCGGAAAGCCCTGGGCACGATACGTCGCGGCGCCCAATGGCACCTCGCCTGCAGCACCTCGCAAGGCGTGCTCGACGTCGTCGAGGCGGGCAACGCGCTCGGCGTGGCCGTGCCTTCCACGCTGGACGAACTGTTCGCATACGGCGGGGGCCGCGCCGTGGACGAGGTGGTCGCGCACGCGATCCTGGACAACCGCCTGCGCCGCCACTTCTTCGCGGAGGACAAGGTGCAGTTCGGGCCCGCGCTCACCCAGCCGGAAAAGATCGTCATGATCGGGCTCAACTACCGCAGGCACGCCGCCGAGGTCGGACAGGCGGTGCCCAAGACCCCGATCCTGTTCAGCAAGTACAACAACGCGCTCATGGGACATCGCGGCATCCTCAGGCTGCCCAGCGCGGTGGCCAGGGAATTCGACCACGAAGTGGAACTGGTGATCGTGATTGGCAGGCGCGCCAGGGACGTGCCCGAGGCGCAGGCCTTGTCTCATGTCGCCGGCTACTGCACCGGCAACGATTTCTCGGCCCGCGATCTGCAGCGCGTCACCTCGCAGTTCATGCTCGGCAAGACCTGCGACGACTTCGCCCCGCTCGGCCCTTGGATGGTGACGGCCGATCTCGTGCCCGATCCGAACGCGCTGGACCTGTGGTGCGACGTGAATGGAGAGCGCAGGCAGTCTTCGAACACGGCGGACATGGTGTTCAACTGTGCACAGCTGGTGAGCTACATCTCGCGCCACATGACCCTGCAACCCGGCGACATCGTCTATACCGGCACGCCGGAAGGCGTCATCGCCGGCAAGCCCGAGGGCAGCCGCGTGTGGCTGAAGTCGGGGGATGTGGTGACCTGCGCAGTGCGGGGCCTGGGTGAATTGACCGTCACGCTGGCGTGACGGCCCGCGCGCCTCAGAGCAGGAATCCGGCGGCGAGCGTCGCCACGGCCGCGGCCAGCGCGAAGGCGGGCCGCGCGGCGGCGCGGTGACGGGCGAGCCATCGCGTATAGCCCGCCAGCCGCGGCGTGCGCCTCGGCGCGCGCATCGCGCTCCTTCGGGCGTTCACAGCGGACCCGGTTCGATGACCAGCAGCAGGTCGTCGCGCTCGATGCGGTTGCGGGCGCTCTCCCAGAACCCGATCGGTTGTCCGTCGCGGTAGAGCCGCACCACCAGCCCGCGCTCCAGTTCGCGCATCGATTTTCCTACCTCATCGGGGTGCGGCTTGCGCTCCACCAGCGCGACGCGGCCCCCGGACGTGAGCAGGTCGAATACATAGTCGGTCACGAAACTGTGCGACACCGCATCGGCGAGCAGATAACCGCCGGCCTGCGACGGCATGACCGTGGCGTTGGCGCCCGCCCGGCGGATCAGCTTCACGTTCTCGTCCTCCCACACCACGCTGATCACCCTGGTCGTGCTCGTCAGACTGCGGATCGTGAGGACCGTGAGCACCGTCGAGTCGTCGCGCCCGAGGCTGACGATCACGGCCCGGGCCCTCTCGACGCCGGCATCGCGCAGGACGCGCTCGTGGGTCGGATCCCCGTGCAGCCCGATATAACCCTGATCCGCGGCCTCGCGCAGACATTGCTCGGAAATGTCGATCACCACGATCCGGTCGGGCGCCGTGCCCTTGGCGACGATCTCCTTTGCCGCGACCCGTCCGGTTTCACCGAAACCGCAGATGATGATGTGGCCGTTCAGGCGGTCTCGCAGTCTGGACATGCGGAATTCCTCCACGACTCTCTGGATCACCAACTGGTAGGCGGTGCCCAGGAAGATGAGCCAGATGAAGATGCGCACCGGGGTGATGAACAACGCGTCGATCACCCGCGAGTGGCTCGCCACGGGAACGATGTCGCCGTACCCGACAGTGGTGATGGTGATCACGGCGAAGTACACGATGTCGGCGAAAGAGAGGTGACCGTCGAGATGGTCCTTCAGGCCGTCGCGGTCCAACCAGAGCACCGCGATCACCACGCCGAAGAGGACGAGGACCAGGAGCAGGCGTGACGCAAGCGTCCACTCGGCCTTGACGTAGAGCAGCTGCCCGCGCCGCGCGCGGCGCGGGGACGTCGATGCAGGAGTCTGCGGCATGCGTTGCTGTCTGGTCTGGCCTGCGCGCATCATAGAAGAGCATGAACGTACAGAGAAGCCTCAAGCCGGCGTGCGCAGCGGTGGCGCGGACGCTTTGCGCCCTTGCGGCCGTCGCCGCGCTCGCCACGTTGAGTCTGGGCGCGGCCGATCACCGCGCTCCGGCGACGACTTCCGGCGGCCTCGGCGCATCGGAGCCGGATGCCTTTGTGCGCCCGCTCTCCGATCTGACCGAGGCGCAGCGCGCGCTGTTCGAGCTGGGCAGGGCCGAGTTCGGCCAGCGCTGGGTCGTGCCGTTTCACATCGGCGGTGAGTGGGGACGCGGGCCGTTTTCCAACGCAGAAGCCTGCACCGATTGCCATGCCGGCACCGGGCGCGGGCGCGCGCCGGAGCGGGCTGGCATGCCGATGCAATCCTGGCTGGTGCGGCTTTCGATCCCAGGCACGGACCCTCACGGCGGTCCGCTTCCGCACCCGGTCTACGGCCTCCAGTTGCAAGCGATCGGTGTGCTCGGCAAGGTGCCGGAGGAAGGCCATGCACACGTGGACTACGACGAGCGGGCCGTGAGGCTCTCCGAAGGTGAAACGGTCTGGCTCCGGAAACCACGGCTGCAAGTGGGCGGCCTGCGCTATGGTCCGCTCGAGCAAGCGACGCTTACGTCGGCGCGCGTGGCGCCGCCGGTGTTCGGCCTCGGACTGCTCGAGTCCGTTCCCGAGGCCGTGGTCCTGGAACTCGCCGCCGGGCAACGCGAGGCGGGATTCGAGGGCCGGCCAAATTACGTGCGCGATCTCGAACAAGACCGCAGCGTGCTCGGCCGCTTTGGGCACAAGGCGAACCAGCCTTCGGCTGCCCAGCAGGCGGCCACCGCGCTGATCGAGGACATCGGCGTGACCTCCCGTTTCTTTCCGGTCGAGAACTGCACGCAAGCGCAGCGGCCGATGTGCGCGGCCGTCCCGTCGGTCGGCTCGCCGGAAATCCCGGACGCGCGATTCGACGCGCTGGTGTTTTACCTGCGCGCGCTGGCACCGCCGCCGCGACGTGATCGCGACGATCCCGTCGTGCTGCGCGGGGAGCGCCTGTTCGAGCAGGCGCGGTGCGCCGTGTGTCACGTCCCGGCGCTGAAGACCGGCACGTACCCGCCGCTGCCGCAGATCGCCGGGCGGGTGATCCATCCCTACACCGACCTGCTGCTGCACGACATGGGAGAAGGACTCGCCGACGGAAGACCCGACTACCGCGCCGGGCCGCGCGACTGGCGCACGCCCCCGTTGTGGGGAATCGGGCTGGCCGGCAAGATCAACGGCAATGCGACCTATCTCCACGACGGGCGTGCCCGCAGTCTTTCAGAAGCCATCCTCTGGCACGGCGGCGAGGCACGGGTTTCCCGCGACGCCTTCGTCGCCATGCAGCGACAGGAACGCGAAGCGCTGCTCGCGTTCCTGCGCTCTCTCTAGCAAAATGGCCTTCACGGAGGGCACGCGGGAGATGTCCCATCCCTCTGGCGAATGATCGAAGGTGCGCTCCGGGAGCGGTCGCGATATGGTTCGTCAACCAACGGTGGTTCGGTTTGCTTCTTTTCTTTCCGCCCTGCGTGCGCTCCGCGGCAAAGGGCCTCGCGGCTTTCTCGGTGCGGCGGCGCTCGCGGTGAGCGCCAGTGCAGCCGCCGAGGTGTCCTGCCCCGACGTACTCAACGTCGAGCAGCGCGCCGTGCCGCCGTCGGGCGAATGGCAGGTCAGCTATGCGGACCGCCCGGCACGCCTCATCGGCGTGACCCTGTACGATGGGTTGCCGCCGGACCGCGTAGTGCCTCCGACTTCGCGCACGAGCACTGGCGGCACGCTGATGGTGAAGTGGCGGCTGCGCGAGAACCGCCGCAGCTATTACCTGCTCTGCAGTTATGAACAGACCAACGCACGACTGTACACGGCACTGCCGCCGGGAGTGCTGCTGTGCGAGGCGGCGTTCGACCTGCGCGTGAACGCGGTCGGCGGTCATCCGGCGCGGCGAATGTACTGCAAATAGCTCTACCTCGGTCCGCCCGAACTCGCTCGGCCTCGCCCGGCGCTCGATATCCCATGACCTTGCGCATTGACATCCTCTCCGACGTGGTGTGTCCCTGGTGCTTCATCGGAAAGCGCCATCTGGAGCGGGCGCTCGCGATGTACCGCGAACGTCACTACGAGGCGCCTGCACCGGTGGTCCGCTGGCATCCGTTTCAATTGAACCCCGATCTTCCGGCCTCGGGAACGCCACGCGCGCAGTACGTCGCACGCAAGTTTGGCGGGCCGCAGCGCGCTGCGGAAATCTACGCGCGGGTGGCGGCGGCCGGTGCGCGAGCCGGCATTGCGTTCGCCTTCGATCGCATTGAAGTACAGCCCAATACACTGGACGCGCACCGCTTGATGCACCGTGCCGGCGAACTGGGCATCCAGGACGCGATGGCGGAGTCGCTGTTCGCCGGCTACTTTCTGGAGGGCAGAGATTTCACCGACCCGGAGACGCTGGCCGATCTGGCGCAGCGCGCGGGCATGGCTCGCGGAGACGCACGGCGTTATCTCGTCTCGAACGAGGATCGCGCGCTGGTCGTGCGCCAGGACGCACACGCGCGCGACAGTGGCATCGAGGGCGTGCCCTTCTTCATCTTTGGCGAACGCCTGGCGGTATCGGGCGCCCAGCCGCCCGAGGTGCTGCTCGAAGCGATGGAGCGCGCCGCGCCCGGGTGTCGGGCTGCTGCAACGCAATAAACCATCTGCCACCGGGAGGAGGCAGACGGTTGAATCCGCCGCTACGCGGGCGTAGCATCTTGCCCGACAAGAACAAAAGCACGACCGGGAACAAACGTCTCACAATTCCGTGGAAGGAGGTTCGCCATGTGCTTTGAGTTCGAGGCCCTCTACTGGGCAAAGATCGCGGAAGAAGAGCTCAAGAAGAAGGAAGAGGAGCAGAAACGGAAGGAGCAGGCTGCAGCGAAAGGCGATCAGCGCAAGCCGCAACCGATGGATGAGCCGGTTCCGGTCTGAGCCGGCGCAAGCCCGATGACCTCGAGCCCCGCACGCGCGGGGCTCTTTCGTTTTTGCGCGCGCCAAAGCACGGCCCGCGGGCAGCCTTTCTCCCTCACACCCGTCCGCGGATCTTCGCCAGCCACCACTGCAAGCCCACGAAGAGGAAACGCCAGTCGCGGAGAAATTCCGGCGGCTTCCCCTCGACCCAGTGCACGACGAACTGCAATGCCCAGCCCAAGGCGAAAAGCACGGCAGCGGGCAGCCACAGCTTCTTCACCGGAATAGCCGCGGCGAACAGCACGATCGAGAGCACGATCAGGGGGATGCCGATCGTATGGCAGAGCCGGTTGATCGGATGGCGATGGCTGCGCGCATAGCGTTCGATCCGCGGATCGACGGATTTCATGCTCGCCTGCCCGGGGTTAGGGCCTCGTGCACGACCGGAGCCATCCGCCGCTACGCCACGGTCGGTCGCCAGCGGCCTTCGACCGGCACGGCTTCGTGCGCGCCGGGCCACGGCGGCATTGTCGCCCCGACGATATGCAGGGCCCCGCGCCCGAGCGAACGGAACTGGAAGCGGGTCCCGCGAGGAATGCTGACGCAGACTCCTGGCTCCAGCGCCACGACCTCTTCGCGTCCTTCCCGCCATCGCCACAATTCGCCGCGCCCGGACAGGACCAGCCAGAGTTCCTCGACTGTTCGATGCGCGACCGCCTTCGAGGTCCGCCCGGGCGCGAGCGCGAAATGCGCCATGCTCCCGGCCGCGAGCCTCAGCAAGGGGCGCACTTCCGATCCATCCGGCGCCACCTCGCTGTGCGTCGCCGCGACCCGCGTAGTGCCAAAGTCGCTCACGGTACCTCCTTCGCCGGGTGCGCCATTCGCCAACGATCCCGGGATTATAGGATCGACGGCGCCGGGCCCGCATGCGGGCCGCTGCGGCGGACCGGCGGCTCATCGGGTAGACTGCTGCGCGTCGATGCAGTCCGGGCTTCCCGGTCGGCGCCCGACGACAATCCTCGACAGCGAGGAGCCGAGTATGTCTGTGTCTCTCGCGCACACTTGCAGCGGATCGGACGCGCCTGGCGGTCGCGGCAACGGCCAGTGACTCCGGTGCGCGGCGTCGAAAACCACCCCCCGGCGCAGGCTTCGTCCACGGCCCGGTCCGCGCCGGTACGCAGGGTCGCGTTGGGTCCCGCCGAGGCGATCTTCGAGTATCGCCAGGACGGTTCGATCCTCGCGCGCTCGCCTCATGCGCTGCCGCCGTATCCGGCCAAACTCACCGAGCGGCTCGTCCACTGGGCGCGCAAGACGCCGGAACGCGTGTTCATCGCGCAGCGCGGCCCCGACGCCCAATGGCGCTGCCTGACCTACGCGCAGACGCTGGATCAGGTGCGCGCGATCGCGCAGGCACTGGCCGAGCGCGATCTCTCCGCTCAGCGCCCGATCGCCATCCTGTCGGAAAACGGCATCGAGCATGCCCTGCTGGCCCTCGCCGCGATGCACATCGGCGTGCCCTATGCACCGATTTCCCCGGCGTACTCGCTGGTCTCGGCCGATCACGCCAGGCTGCGCTACATCCTGGACCAGCTCACGCCCGGCCTGGTGTTCGCCGCGGACGGTGCGCAATACGCAAAGGCGATTGCGGCGGCGCTCCCCCGCGATGCGGAGCTCATCGTCTGCGAGCGGCCGGTTCCCGGCCATGCCGCTACGCTGTTCGGCGATCTGACGGCGCGCACGCCCACACAGGCGGTCGACCGGCTGCATGCCGCAGCAGGCCCCGATGCGATCGCCAAGATTCTGTTCACGTCGGGCTCGACCGGCCAGCCCAAGGGCGTCATCAATACGCAGCGCATGCTGTGCAGCAACCAGGTAATGCTCGCCACCGCGCTGCCGTTGCTGTGCGAGACGCCGCCGGTGATCGTCGACTGGCTGCCCTGGAACCACACGTTCGGAGGCAATCACAATTTCGGCCTGGTGCTCTACAACGGCGGCACGCTCTACATCGACGATGGCAAACCGCTGCCCGGGCTGTTCGACCGCTCGGTGCGAAATCTGCGCGAGATCGCGCCCACCGTCTACTTCAACGTGCCGCGCGGCTACGAGGAGCTGGCCGCGTGGTTGAAGCGCGATGCAGCCCTGCGCAGGACGTTCTTCAGCCGGGTGGCCATGCTGTTCTACGCCGGCGCGGGCCTTCCGCAACCGGTGTGGGATGCCTTCGACGAACTGGCGGTCGCCACCTGCGGCGAGCGCATCCTGTGGATCACCGGGCTGGGCGCCACCGAGACCGCGCCGCTCGCCACGCTCGCGAACTGGGACAGCGGGCGCGCGGGCGTGATCGGCCTGCCGGTGGTCGGACAGGAGATGAAGCTCGTGCCGGCCGGCGACAAGCTGGAAGCGCGCTTTCGCGGACCGAACGTCACGCCGGGCTATTGGCGGCAGCCGGAACTGACCCGCGCGGCCTTCGATGAAGAGGGCTACTACCGAATGGGTGACGCGGTGCGCTTGCTCGATCGCGAGCGTCCGGAGAAAGGTCTTGTCTTCGACGGCCGCCTCGCCGAAGACTTCAAGCTCTCGAGCGGAACCTGGGCGAGCGTCGGGCCGCTGCGGGCGCGCTTCATCGCCGCCGCCGCGCCGCTGGCACAGGATGTGGTGATCACGGGTCACGACCGCGCTTTCATCGGCGCTCTGGTGCTGCCCCGCCTCGACCAGTGCCGCACGCTGTGCGCGCGGCTCCCGCAGGACGCGCCGCCCGGCGCAGTGCTGTCGCACCCGGCGGTGCGCGCCCGGTTTCAGGACCTGCTCGACCAACTGGCGCGCGAAGCCACCGGCAGCGCCACACGCATCGAGCGCGCGCTGCTGCTCGACGAGCCACCCTCGATCGATGCCGGCGAGATCACCGACAAGGGCTCGATCAACCAGCGCGCGGTGCTGGAACGCCGCGCCGCGCTGGTGGAAGAACTGTACGCCGAACCGCCTTCGAATCGCGTGTTGTGCGCGCGACCCGGGAGATCCCCAAGATGAGCGCGTTGGCGCGTACGGCGAGCGCGCTCTTCGTCGTGCAGATGGCGGTTGCCGCGGCACAGGCACAGGCGCAGACCTTTCCGGAAAAGCCTATCCGCCTCATCGTTCCCTTTCCGCCGGGCGGAGTGACCGATCCCGTGGCCCGCGTGGTCGGAGAAAAAGTCGCGCAGGCTCTCGGCCAGCCGGTCATCGTCGACAACCGGCCGGGTGGCGCCGGCATCATCGGCGCGCAGCTCGCCAGGCAAGCGGCGCCCGACGGCTACACGCTGTTCATGGGACACTCGGGTACGCACGCGGTCAATCCGCACCTCTACGCGAGCCTGCCCTATGACCCGCTCAAGGACTTCCAGCCGATCACGCTGATGATGTCCACCTCGCACGTGCTGGTCGTTCCCGAAGCGAGCGCGGCGAAGTCGGTCGCCGACCTGGCACGGCTCGCGCGATCGAGCACACAGCCGTTGACCTTCGCTTCACAGGGTGTAGGCACGGGTGGCCATCTGCTGGGAGAAATGCTCGCCGCGCGCGTCGGCGCGACGCTGCAGCACGTGCCTTACAGAGGATCGGGGCCGGCACTGCTCGATCTGCTCGCCGGCCGAGTGGACCTGTTCTTCGATGCCGTGATCACTAGCGCGCCGCATGTCAGGGCCGGCAGACTGCGGGCGCTCGCCACAGCCTCGCCGCAGCGCGCACGCGTGCTGCCCGAAGTGCCGACGATGGCGGAGGCCGGATATTCCGGCGTCGAGCTGGACTTCTGGTTCGCGTTGTTCGCGCCGGCCGGCACGCCGCCGCAGGTCGTGAGCCGTCTGCACGAAGCGTTCGTCGAGGCGCTCACCCGTCCCGAGGTCGCCGCGAAATTCGGCGAACAGGGTCTCGACATCCTCACCAGCTCGCCCGAGGAACTGCGCAACCTGGTCCAGAGCGACTCGGCGAGGTTCGGCCGCGTCGTGCGTGGAGCCAACGTCAAGATCCAGTAGGCGGAGCGATGAAAGGCGCCAGCGCCTGTGCCAATGGGGTTGGCACGTCGATCGAGCGGCCGGTCTTGCGGTCGACCGCCACCATGACGAGGTAACCGTCCGCGAGCGGGCCGTCCGGCTTCTGCATCGAGAAATCGAGCCGGATCGAGCTGCGGCCGATACGCCCCACCCAGATCTCGACAGCGAGCAGCTCGTCCAGCCGCGCCGGCTGGCGATAGTCCAGATGCAGCTGCACGCGCGGCAGCCAGATGTCCAGCCGGTCCCACACCGTCGCATAGGGAAAGCCCACGGCGCGAAACAGCTCGGTTTCCGCCAGTTCGACAAACCGCGGATATGTGCTCCAGCGGATGATCCCGCTGGCATCGACATCGCTCCAGCGCACGTATTCGCACACCCGGTATCGCTGATTGGCCGGGCTCGGGCTTTGCTCACTGCTCATGCGCTGCGATCGTGCGCATTGGAGCGTCTGAGTTCCAGCACGGTGTCTGCCTCGTTGCCTTCGAGTTCTTCATGGAAGCACTGGGACATCGCGCGACACGCGGCTGCGCCCGCCAGCTACGCGCTGCATCGGCGGGGAGGGTCTTTCGCGGCT
>DATMAN010000097.1 GCA_035560005.1 Burkholderiales bacterium
CATGCGGTGCTCGCTCGCACGACGATCGCGTGAACCACCGCATCCTCCGTGGTTACGTTGCTGGGCTAACCGCTCGACGCATCGCCTTCCTCCGGCACCGCGGCCGATTCGGCGCGCAGATGCCGATGTTGGTGCACGGGCGCATGGCCGGTGCGCAAGGCGGCGGCCTGCAGTCCTTCGAGGTAGAGGCGCTGAGTCTCCTCCGACGGCTGCGCCCCCAGGCCTTTGCTCAACGCCTCCCAGCAGCGCCGGTACATGCGCACCACCTCCGCCAGTTCGCCTGCTTTCAGATAACAGCTCATCAGCCGGCGATAGAGCGATTCGTTCAACGGATCCTGTTCCAGCGCGGCACGGCAGACGTCCACCGACTGGCCGAAGCGCGCGTGCTCTTCGAGGTGTTCAGACCATGCCGCCACCAGCCGTTCGAACCTCGTTTCCAGGCGCAGGCGCAGCGACAGCATCCAGGATTCTTCCGATTCGCGCGCGAGGAAGTGCCCGCCATAGAGCGCAAGCGCGGCGCGCGCTTTGGGCTCGGCGTCCTTCTTCTGAACATTCTCCTCCAGGCTGTGCAGCGCTTCGTTGGCCAGGCGCTCGAAGTGCCACGTGTCCACCCAGCAGACCCGGTCGTTCAGGCTGAGCTTGCCGTCGTGCTGAAGGATCGCGGCATGACAGCGCAGTTGCCGGCGCAGGCGGTGCACGGTGATGGTGAGATTGCGAACGCCCAGATCGCCTTCGGAATCCGGCCACAGACATTCCCACAAGCGGCTCGCTGCGACTTCCCGGCCACCGAGCGCGATCAGCGCTTTGAGCAAGCCGAACGGCCGCTGCTGACCTTTGCCATTGGAGCAAACCGGCTGCCCGTCGATCGCCACGCTAAAGCGCCCCAGCGTGTAGATGCGGATCGGCAACAGACGGTCCGCCCGCTCCACCTCGCCTTCGGGCGCGGAGCCCGCGCGATCGAATCGGCCGGACTTGTCCGGCGCACTGGAACAACCCTCTCGGCCAACGACCTCTGGCGCCGCGTACATGACCGCACCCTCCGCAATTCGCCCGTTGTTCGCGGAGGCGAGTTCGGGTGCTCACCCGCCAAGAAGGAGAGCCCCGGCCTCCGCGAACTTTAAGCGATTGTCGGAAGGCGGAGCTTGGTCGTCTCTATGCCGAAGGCGGTATAACCAAAGCTATAGCGAGCGGCAGACGGGAATCGGGATTTCAGCCCATCGGCCTGCCAGCGTGTCCGCGACGGAAGCGGCGGTATCCGGTCCACATCAAGCCTTCTGACCTGATGCTTCACCGAGGCGACCAAGTGCAGTCCGAGCGCGATGATCCGTGGTTGGCGAATCCCCCTCCTCCGGCAGACTTCAGGCCATCGCGCCGCGTGCGGGTCCTGCACCGGCGCTCCTGCTTCGATCGGGGTTACGCCACCAGTCTGAATCCAACCACGGAGAAGTGGTGATCGAACGTGAAGGCAAGCCGGATGCGCGCGCGCTTCATGAGGGTGAAGCTGGTTGCGTCAACGGCTGAGAGCTTGTGCAGGTCCTTGCGCCGGAAGTACTCCCAGGACTGCTCGAGGTCGCGAAGCTCGCAGGGAAGAATCCTGACGGTGCCGGGCCCGTAGATCGAATCTTTCCATGCCAGTGCCACGTCCCGGTTGGCGTTACGTTCGAGAAACGTGAATGTCTCGATGACTACGGGAACGGACGTATGCAGCCTGGCGGCAGATCCCTGTAACAGATCCCATTGTTCTCGCGCTTGCGCATGCAGCGGATCTCGTGATAGCGCAAGTGCGATCCATGCTCCGCTATCGACGAAAACCGCCTCTCGCTGGCGCATCAGGGCTCGTCGTGAACGCTGTCGTGCTCGACGGAAGTCCGCTTGGGCTCGCCGTCCCAGATGGCTACGGGGCCTGTAGTCTGCGGCTTGAGCACGACCTTGCGGATTGCTTCGCGAACAAGTTCTGCGATGCTGCGTCCCGACCGCGCCGCCGCTTCGCGCAGGGCAGCGAGCTCTTCCTTTCGCAGGTAAATCTGAGTCTTTTCCATGTATGTTACTTTATCCTCGTGAGTGACATACGTCAAGGATTCCGGTGTTCGAACCCGGGCGCGTAGGCATTACGGGACGTGAGGTCGGAGATGAACGACAAACCGGCGCACTCGCGCGCGCCATGAACCGCTACGGCCCGCCGGGACCTGCGGGGCACAGCAGGCAAAAGGCCTATAAATCGAGTCTGACCCTGAGGTCGCTCTTGACCCTGAGGTCGCTCAATTCGCCCGTTGTTCGCGGAGGCGAGTTCGGGTGCTCAACCGCCAAGAAGGAGAGCCCCGGCCTCCGCGAACTTTAAGCGAATTGTCGGAAGGCGGAGCTTGGTCGTCTCTATGCCGAAGGCGGTATAACCAAAGCTATAGCGAGCGGCAGACGGGAATCGGGATTTCAGCCCATCGGCCTACCAGCGTGTCCGCGACGGAAGCGGCGGCACCCGGTCCACATCAAGCCCTCTGACCTGACGCTTCACCAAGGCGACCAAGTGCAGTCCGAGCGCGATGATCCGTGGTTGGCGAATCCCCCTCCGGCAGACTTCAGGCCATCGCGCCGCGTGCGGGTCCTGCACCGGCGCTCCTGCTTAGATCGGGGTTACGCCAACAGTCTGAATCCGACCACGGAGAAGTGGTGATCGAACGTGAAGGCAAGCCGGATGCACGCGCGCTCCATGAGGGTGAAGCTGGTTGCGGCGCGACTGCGCCACATCGCGAGCACGAAGTGGGGAAAGCGGCGTTTCCTCGCGATGGAAACGTTGCTCGACCCGCTTCCCGAGGAGGCAGCCGTTTGAGATCGGATCAGGCTACCGCCAACAAGAGTGCGAAAGACTCTTGACACAACTCCAGGGCGGGTAGGCATCATGGGACGTGAAGTGCGGGCACGAAGAAACACCGGCGCGCGCCCTGAACGGCTGCGCCCTCTTGCACGCAGGCGGCTAATGGGTGACCTTTCAGTGCTCTGACGAGGAAGATCTTGCACTATGGCCGGCCAGAATCATTGACCACTATGTAAGCAGCTGGCACTGTAAAACGGCCATTTCCAGGGGATGTGGAAAGTCTTTCGTTTGTGTCATCCGCGGCACGCGTTCGTACACGGTAGTAGACTTTCGTATCTCCGTTTACACCGCGTAGCTGATGCCACTCATTGTCACCAGGGGTCCACACACCGAAGCATTCTGGTGCAACCGTTGTCGACACTGTCCGCCAACCACTAGTTACAACGTTTTGCGTGAATGCCTCGTTGCTAGCCAATTCGACTGTGAACTTAACGTTGCACGGAGCAGGGTTGGCGCTTGAAGGGACGTAATTCAATGCCCAACCCTGAGGATCGAAAACATAGCGAGGGCCTGTCCATACTTGGAAAGTTGGTGCTACCCCATCTTCTCGTCGCAGGTAATCCACTTCTGGATGGATTATTCCGTCAATTGTTACATCGTCTGACTCGTCGTTATCGTTGACGTCAATTACGGCGTCGCCGCCGTTTTCACCCCCAGACGTGACCGGACAGAAGTTGGCATTGTCTGTTGCTGGGTCCCCCGTTGTCGGGTCCCCATCGATACACTCCTCTGGCACCAGAAACATGCCGGCTCTAGCCCACGCGCTGAGCAGCTTGTTCGTGGTATGTGCCCCATTGTGGCGAAAGCCGGGCGGCCCCCCGGGTTGACCGGCATTAGCCCACTGCCAAGTCATCTGTAACATAAAGTCCTGAAGAAACCGATAGAGGTCCTTATCGCAGGTGGTGGGCTGAGAATCCACAAATTGCCTGCAGGTTCCGAGGCCAGTCGGCCAGAATTGCCAAAGCGCTCGGTTCAATCTGACCCAGAACTGCGCGGTTCCCGATGGGAGACACTTGCTCCGCATGCCTTGGCGCGCAAGCCACAGCGCTCCGGCAGCGATTTGTCCATCAGCATAGTCGCCCATGGCGCGCAAGCGGTGTTCCGGGAAACGATCTTCCGGCAAGCTTGCCAATCTCGGCATGCCACTGCCCTCGTCATGGAAGTTGACACAGTTTCTGCTATTTTCGCTTTGACCTTGGTTTTTCCAGGACCATCCTCCAACGCATGGCGAAGATGCGTATCCGTTGGCCCACGCATCCGCGAAGTCGTGGAAGTAAACGTCAGCGACATTACTTACCGTAATGTCGCACGAGGGACCACACCAATCTGCTGGTCTCCTGTATTGAAGCCGCCTTGCGGCCAAATGAGCAAACTCGTGCGCGATGATGGTAGCGTCCTGACCATCGTTTAGCCCAAGATTTGGTGCGTCCGGACAAGCCTGGTGCGTGAAACCAGGATAAGTTGCGAAACGGAGCCGTGAGGTATCGTAGTCGGCGAAACTGTACGGGTTCCCCACATCGACACTTACGTTTATCGGAGCCTCAGGAAACGTAGGAAAGGAGCCAGCTGCCACTACAAGTCGCCAGAATCTGTGCAAGTGAGCAAAGACGTTAATCTGCCGGAACGCAGCGTTACCACCATCGGAGCATACCGCTCGTGGAGCGTTATTCAACGGAGCTTGATCAAAGTTCGCGAGTGAGATAGTGCTCCCTCTCGCATCGGCCGATACCGCCACTTCCTGGTCATCGAACGCTCCGTCTTCAAAGCGATCGAGGCGATTGAATACGCCGTCTATATCGTCGTTGAGTTCAAGAGTGTACGTGCCAGAACTTGATGGATCGACCTCGAACCTGGCTGCGTGCGTGCCGGTGCCGGCGTCTCGGCGCCATATGTTTCCGATTGCTGACACTTGCTCAACCTGAGGAAGCAGTTGCAGGAGTTGGCCTGTGTCTGCGTCTACCCACGCCAGCCAGGTGACGCGCTCGGGTTTTGATGCGGCATCCGGAACAAAGTGTGCCGTCAGCAGTGTTCGGTACGCGAAACGCAGTCCCGGAACCAGACTACCGCTGGAAGTTCTTCCTCTCCCGTACGGTAGCAATACCAGTCTGAGATCCTTAGGTGTTGTGACTGGCGCCTGCACACCTGGTAGCCTTAGCAGCACTTCAATACCGCGATCAACGGCCGACTCGGGTGTCAAACTTTGCTTGTTGGTGATACGGAACTGGTTTAGGACCACACCATGAACGACTGTTACGGTCTCGCCTTCCCAAAGCCTAGCGACGATTCCGACTTGGTCAATCGCCACTCCTTTGACGACCTGCAAGAAATAGTATTCGACCAACTGGCGTTCGATATCTGCTTTGAACTGCGCAAAGCTCATTCCATCACCCAGCTGAAACACTCGCTCCGCTTCTGGAGACGCCGCGCCCTTGCGCATGGCATCGCAGACGGCGTGAAAGCGCTTGTACTTGTCCTCGTCTACCTCCATGCAAGTCACATCGGCTAAATCGGAGAGGCTTGCTGGTCGAGGCTTCGCTCCCTTTTTTGTACGCGTGACGATCTCCGAGAGTTCCCGCTGAAAGCCCATGGCTTGAAGAACGGGTGCCACAACGTCTGTGAATACTTGTTCGGACGTGAACTCACCAGCCACTTTGGGCTTGAGCGATACAAAGAAACTGTCTCCGTCAAATGCTGGATAGAAAGCCTTTGCTGCGGCGGGCAGTAGTGCCGGTTTCAAGTTCAGAGTTGTCGACAGGGGAATCGGCTCCGGGAGAATGGTAGGTGGTGTTATACCAGCCGCCTCGAGCGCGCCGTTCTGCAACGTCAGGCCTACTACGATCAGTATCGTGCCCATGATCGGCCTAGTGGACAGAAGACGCCAATGATGTACCTCTCGCTTGATTCTCACGGGCTTGCCTGTTCCAAGATGCTTGAACGTTGAACCGCCACCGTGCTCACTCTGGCAACCGGTACGCGCTCCACGCATTTTGTTTCCTTCTCGTCTGTAAACTGCGCCCGGGTGACAAGTACCGACACGCTATGGGCACGAACAGTAACAAGTGTAGGTAGGACAGACGTGCTTGCAAGGCGCGATGCAGTGAGATGGATCGAGTTCTTCCAGGATCTTTATCAACCGCCACCGTTCGGGTCTGGATCTAACGTTCTCTGCGTAGAGAAGATTTCCGTTCTTATCGACATATATCGCTATGTATGCTTGGCACTGCAGATACCCAATCTCTGCGTATCTTTCACCTTCAGAAGGAGCGCAGGCTGCGGGGGTTTCGACGGGCATGGTGCCGTGGGCATTTACGTCGCTTACTCTTAGAAAGGAGGCGCAGCCGATTGCGGCCAGCAACAATATTGTTCGAGCACACCAAACCCCGACCGAATCTCCAATAAATGCGGGTGCAGACTTCTCGTGGGGAAAGGATGGCGTGCGAAAGATGCCCAGCAAGAGCTTGATCATGTGACTCCTCCTTGTGGTGGTGCGGTATCGGTAATCGGTCATATTTGGCTAGAAGGGTCTAAGACACAAACCGCTCCTTGTACTTCGAGCCTGCCGGCCCTGTAAGTCATGTCACAGTCTCAGTACAAGAGATAGGAACAGCTGCCTTTGGGGTACGAATCGGGGTGCTGCCAAATTGCTTTCTTGGTATCTGGCATTCCGATCGCCCAAGTTGCGGCCGTCTATCGTGATGACGCCTGACCTTCTAGGAAGGTAGTAGGACACCTGAGCGTCTACGGTAGTAAACCGTTCGTCTCCCTGAAATGGGCTACCAAACGAGTCGATGAAGATCCCTTCTTGCTTGTAGTGGGACACATAACCTCTGATTACCACCCTACCGCCTACGAAAATGTTCATTCCGATAGGAATACGAGTGCTGCGCAACTCAAGGAATTCTTCTGCGCCCTGAAATCCGGGAGCTCGCTTATAGTGTTCGCGATAGACTTCTGCGGAGAGGGCAACATGTGGCCCGATCGTGGCGTATGCATAGACTCGGCCCGTTTTCTCAGTCCAGTCGCCGTCTTCAGCTAGGTTTGCAATCGGATCGATGAGGACCCATTGGATGTCTCGTTCTGCCACCTCGCCGCCGAGATAGATTGCATTGCTCAGTTTGTAATCTGTTCCAATTCCCTTTCTGGTCGACGTTGAGCCATTGGGTTCGTCAAAAAACTGATTGAATCCGGCGATCTGTGTGGGCTCTAGAGTCTGATTGGTAGGAAGAATGCGATTCATGGTTTCGAAAACGGCCGCCCGAATCGTCAAGCTGTTCAAGGGACTGAAGATGGCCCCCAGTTTGGGGCTGGTCTTGCTTCGTTCTACTAATGGGTCTTCAAACTGGTCAGCACTGAGTCCAGCGGTCAACAGAAACCCTGGCGAGACATGCACGTTGAAGTAGGCGTAACCGTTGCTTTGTGTCTGCAACGTGTCTGCAGTCAGAAATCCTCCGAAGTTCACGTTGTTGTGACCTCGAACATATCCTCCGCCTAGCGTTGCCCCAATGGGTCCGAACCTGACTATCGACTGTGCCTCCGCGAGCGAGTTGTCGGTATGCTCAAGAATGGTAATCAGCCCGGGGAACTCAAAATCGACCAAGGAGTCGTTATGTATGAACGAAAGAACCACATCGTTTCCTACGCCAAAACCGTAGCGGGCGCTCAACCGATCGATACTGTTCTTAACTTTTGCTCGCTCCGGACGAAAGTTGCTTGGATCGAACCGTAGCACCAGGTCTCCGCGCTCGAAGTCGGAGTTACGAAGTTCGACTTGCAGGTTGAGAGATTGCGAGGGAGAAATCTGCAAAAATGCGTTTGAAATACGTCTTTGATAGTCGTTGTTTGGACGGAAGCCCTCTGTCTCGTAGTAAAACCTCCCGATGCTTAGTGATGCATGGTCTAGCAAAGCGGAGATCCCGGCTTCATCAGCGTAGGTATCTTGTGTTCCGTCAAGAACACGGATTCGAGCGGCCATCCCATGTTGTATAAAGAGATCGGTGAATTCGAAAGTGCCAGGTTCTTGTGAGATTGCACCCCTAGAAATGAACAATCGATCTTCGCTGAGCTGCGGTTGTATAGGCTCTGCGCTCAGTAACTGTCGAACTTGAGCTTGGAGAAGTTCGCTGACGCGGGCAATGTCGTGTCTCGGCAAAGTTGCGTAGGTGTCAGAAAGGAAGCGATGCGCTGAAAAGTTGCCTGGCTCCGCGGTCAACGATCTTGCTGCTTCTGCGATAGCAAGTTGATCAAAGCCTAAGGCCCGGTAAAGTCTTGCCAGACTAAGACTTCGAGTCGCGATGTCTTCTTCCAAGAGTAGTGTCGATCTGTAAATTGCTCGGTGGTCGTTAAGACGGATCGATTGTTGAAGGTTAGAGAGGGCTTGGGTTGGTTGATTCGCGACGAGGGCAAGGATTGCCTGGTAGAACCACGGCGTCGGATCGTTGGGGTCGAGTTGCTTGGCGAGGTCGAACTGCGTCGCGGCGAGCTGATCGCGCTCCCTGGTGTTCTCCTCGTAGTAAGCCTTGCCGACGTAGCTTCTGAGTAGCGAATTGGTCGGATCGAGGGCCACCGCGATCTCGAGCTGTTCGCGGCCGGGGACGAGCTGGCCCTGGCGGATGATCGCGAGTCCCAGCCCCAATCTTGGGAGCGGAGCGGTCGAGTCGCGTTCGATGGCTTTCAGGAAATCGGCTTGCGCCTCCTTGACGTTGATCTGTGCCAGATGCACGAAGCCGAGCACCGTGTGGGCGCGCTCTTCGTTCGAATTGGCTTCGACCGCGCGTCGCGCGGCCTTTTCGGCGTCGCCCGTGCGGCCCAGCGACATGAACATTTCCGCCAGGCGAGCCTGCGTCAGCGAGCTGTCCGGTGAGAGTTCAGCCGCCCGCCGGACGCTCTTCGTTGCGTCCTCCAGCTTGAACTGCGCCTGCTGGGCGTAGGAGAGCGCCAGCCAGGCGCGCGAGGAAGCGGGCGAGATCTGCACGGCGTTCTGCGCCGCCGAGAGCGCGCCGTCCTTGTCGCCCTTGACGACGCTGATCACCGCGCGGATCGCCAGCGCGTCGCCGCTTGCCGGCGTCTCTGCGAGTGCCATTGAAATTTCGCTCTCCGCTTCCTCCACCCGCCCGAGGCGCAGGAGGTGCTCGGCGCGCTGGGCGAAGCACACCTGGCGGATCGCGCCCGCCGGCAGTTGCGCGCACTCTTCGGCGCTCGGCACGGCGATGCCGGCGTCGCTCAGCGGCGGGTAGTAGAGCGCCCATTGCACCGCGTCGGCCGGTCTGACGAGCAGGCGGATCGCCGGCGGCTCGGCCGCGCTGGCGGAGAGCACCTGTCCGCTTGCCAATACCTGCTCTTCGAGCTGGGCGGTCGCCTGCGCGCGGACCTTGCCTTCGAACACCGCCAGCTCGGTCACCTCGCAGCGCAACGCCACCAGAAACTCCGTGCCCTCGACCGCGGCGTTCACGTGCGGCGTGCGGATGCGGAATTTCTTCGGAAAGCGCGTGATGACATAGCCCGCGCCGCAGCCCTGGGTCAGCGCATCCGGCGCGACCGCGGTGTGTTCCTGGAAGAATTCAAGCAGCGTCTCTTCCGCGGTGTGGCTGAAGAGGATCTCGCTGTTCTGGTCGAGCCGGATCAGGTTTTCCGGCTGGAGAAAGACCGCGGCGCGGCTCGCGCGCGCCGCACGCAACCGGTCGCCTTCGCAGACCGGTGTGTCGAGACGGCTGATGCGGGTCCAGGACAGCGCGCCGGCGCGCTGCGCTTCGACCGTGCCTTGCACGGAAACGACGCGGCCGATGACGGGCGTGCAGCCGCCTTCCTCATCTGCTGCCAGACCGGAAGGGCTCTTCGTTATTGTTGTTATGGTTATGACGACAAGCAGCAGGGGGAACTTGCGTTCCCGGGACCTCCCCTGCAGCTCGAACCGCTTCGACCGAACCATTCCTGCCCACCCCCCGAGGGCCGCGGAACACGTCGAGCCGTGTTCGATTGCTCTTTTCATGTATAGACGCGAAATGCTTTCAGCGCAAGTCTTTTCGAATACGCCTGTCATGACCCAGTCGCGCGAAGGTGGTGGAAGTTAAGAAATGTGAACGGAAGTGCCCCCTTCCGTCCTTCCCTCGGTTGAGCGCTTCCCGATCGAGGGGGCAGGAGGTTGAAACATCAGTCAGGGATAATGACGCCGTCGCGCACGGCGCCGGGGCGCGCCAGGACGTCGAGCAGGAATTCGGCGGCTTTGTCGCCCGGAAACTCCGTTCGGACTTCCCGCAACAACGAGCCAGCACGCTGGAGTTCCGAAGCGTGGATCGCCCGGGCGATTTGCGAGAACTGCGCACAAAGGCGCGCCGTCTCCGGCGTGACCTTCAGACTCAGTCCAATCAGTTCGTACACGTGCAGCGCGCGGACCTTGCCGCGCAACCGGAACCAGCCCAGGTCTCGAACCTGGAATCGGTCCAGGCCGTCGATCAGCGGGTGCGAGACCAGAATGCGCGTGCCGAGTTTCTTGTTCAGTTCCTGCAACCGGTTGGACACGTTGACCGCATCGCCCACTGCCCGGTACTCGTAGCGCTCGTGCCCCCCGATGGCGCCGAGGCTGACCGGGCCGAGGTGCGCGCCGAAGCGCGTCTGCAACCCGCCTTTCGCCGCCGTGCGGCTGAACTCGGTGGTCGCCTCCAGCATCTCCAGCAACGCGTGGCAGGCAGCACTCCGGGTGTGCGGCGCGCGCAGAGGCCATAGCGCGAGCATCGCATCGCCGACGATGTCGGAGACGAAGCCGTCGGTCTCGGCGACGGGGCGGAACAGCCGCTCGAAATAGCGGTTGAGCAGTTGCGCCAGCTCGTGCGGCGCCATGCTCTCGGCCAGCGTCGTGAACTGCGCCGCATCGGTCGCCACGCTGATGCACTCCAGGGACTGCCGCTGCGCGAGCGCGTTCTCCGCGTTGCGCTCGAAGGCTTCGACAAACCCGCGCGGCACGAACTTGACGAACAGCGAACGGATGCGCTCCTGTTGCCGGCGTGCTTCGCGGTAGCGGAACGCCAGACCCGATCCCAGACCCAGCACCAGGGTGCTCGCCAGCGGAACCGCGAGCGGAAACCACAGTCTTGCGTGGGCAAAGGCGAGGAACGCGAGCCCCGCATAGGCCGCGGCGGCGGCAAGGGCCAGCGCGAGAGCCAGCGCCGTGCCGGCGGAATAGGCGGCCACGCAGACCAGCAGCGCGAGCGCCAGGGGAGCCCCGATACGCAGCCCATGCGAAGCCACGCGCAGGTCCGACCGCTCCAGCAGGTTGCCGATCGCGGTAGCCAGGATCTCCACCCCGCTGTGACCGACCTGCCCCGGCGCGGTGAACGCGGTCGGGAAGTGCTCGACCTGTTCGACGGCTTCGTCTTCGTGGTATCCCACGACGATGACCTTGTCTCGCGCCCAGGCCGACAGCTCGGGCGCGCTCAGTGCCAGCACGTCCGAGAAATCACGGGTGGGAATACGGCCGGGCCGGCCATAGAAATTGGTGTGACGGGTGGGCGGTCCGGCGTAAATGGCGAGCATGCTGCGCATCAGCTCGGCGGCGTGGTCGGCGCCTGGGTCTGTACGGTCCAGAACGGCATGAAGGTTTGCCTGTGCCGCCGTGTCGCGCGCCAAACCCGCGCGCAACAGCAGGGCGGTGGTCTCCAGATTGCCGCTTTTTATATCCCGGGCGGAGGGGGGCAGGTCCGCGCCCAGCCGCGGCGCGGCCTCCACCAGCAGTCTTCGAAAGCGGTCGTAGGCCGGCAACGCGTAGGCGAGGGCCGCGAGCGCCGGCAGCGTGACGGTGGGCCAGCCGTCGTTCACGAACACGTGAAACCGGTCGTAGCGGTCCACACCGGTCACCGGCAGCGGGGCGGGCGCCATGCCGAGCACGGCTTCCTCGATCAGGGGCGAAAGCGGCGCGGGTGCGAGCGTGTCGCCGTGCCCGGGCTCCAGCTTGCCCGCGATCAGCACCCGTGCGCTCTCGCGCGCCGCGCACGCGAGCCGCCGGTCCTCCTCGGCGAGCACGTCCTCGGTCTCGCCGTGAATCGGGAGCGCACGGCGACTGCGGAACAGGACGTCGAACACGATGACGCGCGCGCCGGCCGCGGAGAGCCGTTCGATCAGGACCGCGTGCAGGCAGCGCGGCCAGCGCGCCGGCAGGGCGGGCAGCGGTGCGTACCCGTACCGTGGCGTGCCGATCGACAGCCCGCGGCAACGATGAAAGCGGGCAGGATCCTCGGGAAGAAAGATCTCGCGCGCGGAACGGCGATTTATCGCCACGATCGCAACGCCCGCCGGTGGCCCGATCTCGCCGCGCGCGCTGAACAGCCAGCGCAGCGCGAACCGTTCCTCGACCCCGCGCCCGGCTTCGAGGTAACCGAGCCCCGCCGCCAGCGCGCCGATCGCGGCGCCTGCGACAAGGCCGGCGCGCCACGGCAGGCCGGGGGAGCGGGACGGCTCGAGCGATGGAACACGCACCGCGTGCGCTCCAGCGGGCAAGAGGTCAGGCCGCGCGCTGACGATCGGCCATCAGGCGGCGTGCGATGAGGTAGATGAGGTAGAGCGCGAACTGCGGGTTCGACGCGTAGATGCGCCGCACCTGCTCGGCGTCGAGCGAGAACACGTCTGCCTCCGTCACGCACTGGGCAGTGCTGGTGCGCCGGTGATCGGGCGAGAAGATCGCCACTTCGCCGAACAGGTCGCCCGCATGCATCTCCCGCTGCAATTCGACTAGGCTCACCGTACCGCGCTGCAGATAGAACAACTGTTCGCCCGGATCGCCTATTCTGAATACGATGCTGTCCTTCTTGAAGTGGCGGTGGTGCATGTGCGGCAGCAGCCAGTCCAGGTTGAATCGGCCGTGTTCCGCGTCGCGCAGTTGCTGCGGCGACACCACTCCGTAGCGCACGGCGATCAGCACCGCCTCGGTGCGCGACTGCACGTCGAGCGCCTTGAAGATGGCGTTGACGTGCAGCTTCACCACGCCCACCGAGATGCCGAGCTGCCTGGCGATCGCTTCGTTCGACTTGCCTTGGGCGAGCAGAGACAGCACTTCGGTCTGCCTGGGAGTGAGTCCAAGGTCGGCGAGCGTGGGCGCTTCGGCCGGGGCGGCGGTTTCCGTCAGCACCGGCCGATAGGCTGCTCCCTCCAGCACCAGTCGGAGCACCGCCTGCATCATGCTGTGGGAGTAGTTTTTCGGCAGGTAGCCGGTGGCGCCGGCGCGCAGTACCTGGTCCATGACCCGCGCGTCGCCGGGGTTGGCCACGGCGACGATCGGAGCCACCCGGAAGGTGGATGCGCACTGGGCGATCGCGGCGGGAGCACGGTCGGCGAGGCTGTCGACGTCGATGAGCACCAGACCCACGTCGACCTGCGGCAGAACCAGGGGATCGGTGCCGTCGATCGCGACGGTGGTGACCTGGGCTTGTGGGACCACCTCGCCGATCATCCGCTCGAGCGCCTCCCCGAGCAGCCCGGGCGGCACCGCCAGCAGCACTCTCATCTGTCATCCCTCATGACAGGAGAAGGGAGTGTGTTAGCACGGCGCCCGGCGCCGCGCAAGCGCAAAAAAACCGGCCCTGGTGACAGGGCCGGCGAACGGCGCGAGCCGCGCCGCCAGGAGAGATCGCGTGCTCTAGCGAGCGCTCAGAGTCTGCGAAGACGCGCCCTTGTAGGTGACCGCCAGATTCGGCGTGCCGCGGCCGTATTCGTTGATCAGCCCATCACCCGAACGGCTGGCGATGCCTTTGGACGTGCCGTGCGCGCCGCCGGACTTGGGGTTGCGGCCGGTCGCCTCCACCGTCAGCCAGCCGGTCTTGACCGGCCCGCCCGGCGCGAACGTCGCGCTCGAGCGCCCGAGGATCTGGTTGACGTCCGGCGCGCCGCCGCGCACGTCTCCGGCGAACACGGCAGCGCTGGACAGACCGGTCAGCAGCAACGCCGCCACGCTCACTGCCCGGACCCGGTGCGAGTAGCGATCCAAACCCAGATTGATCGATTTCATGATTGCCTCCACTCAGTGCGTCCAAGAAAACCGGAAAGAAGCGTTGGCTGTCCATCCGGCCTGGCACAGCGCTCGATGGCGTGCTGCCGACATCTTGCATTGCGTCCCGGCCTGAACCCGAAAACACAACTTCGCTTCGTGCCTGGAACGAACCCTAGGCGCGCACGGGCGAGGATTGAATCAGTCAAAGGGCATATGACCTGGGTTATAGAAGGGTGAGGCGTGAGGACAGAGGGGCGAGGCAATTGGCGGCAGGCGGGAGGGGTACGCGGCGACTACCCCCTTGCGGCGGCCAGGCGCTCGTAGTCGAAGGGCGCGGCGGTTTCGAGCATTACCCGCTCCGGGATGCGCCGGGCTTCGGCCAGCCGACGCTCTGCGGGTGATTTCAACTGCGCTTCCATGTACGCGCCGAGGTAACGCCCGCGCTCGACGATCGCCGCGCCGATGCGCAGGCGCTGTTCTTCGAAGGCGCGCAGGGCGGCGCGGCAATCGTCGTTGCCGGTGAGCGCGTCGACCAGCGCCAGGGCGTCGCCGGCCGCTTTGGGCACGCCCATCGCGACGTGCGGCCGAGCGACGAACGCGGCGTCGCCGAGGATGACCGCGCGTCCGAACACCAGCCGCGGCAGCTCAAGATCGACGATGGGCTGGAAGAACACCACCCGCGCGCGCTCGACCGCTTCGGCGAACTGCGGCGCCAGCACGCGCTGCGCGAGTTGCGTCATCTCCTTGCGTACCTGCACGCGGATCAGCGACGGCGGGATGCCGTTCGGATGGTGGCGGCCGGTATCGTCGGTATGCAGATCGACCAGCGCTTCGTTGTCCGGCACGGGGTGGTACCAGACGACGTTGTACTGCCGCTGGCCGGGCGCGACGCCGTGCTCCGGCCCGGGCACCGGATAGCCGATGCCCTGCTCGCCCGGCGCCACGCAGACTGCATACCGGTCGAAGAGCGTGGCGTGCGTGGCGGGCGACAAGGCGTGTTCGTCGGTGAGGCAGCGCCAGGCGATGTAGCCCGCGTAGTACGGTTTGATGTCGGGGGCGAGCTGCATGCGCACCGCCGAGCGCAGGCCGTCGGCGCCGATCAGCAGATCCGCCTCGATGTGCTGGCCATCGGAAAAGTGTCCGACCACCGTGTCGGCCCTCTGCTCGACGCGCTCGAAGGTCATGCCGGCGTGGTAGCGCTGCGGGGGGAACACTTCCTTGAGCGCTTCGTACAGCCTGCGCCACGACGTCATGACCTGCGGAAACGGGCGCTCGGCGAGGATCCGGCCGGCGCGATCCAGGGCGATGCGCGCGGGCAGCAGCACGCCGAGCGATTCTTCGGTAGCCTCGACGCCGGCGGCGCGAAAGCCTTCGATCAGGCCGGGAAGGATCGTGATGCCGGCACCGCGCCCCTCGAGCACACCGCTGGTGCGCTCGTAGATGTCGACTTGCCATCCGGCGCGGTGCAGAAGGTTGCCCGCGAGCAGTCCGGCGAGCGAGCCGCCGACGATCAACGCTCGGCGGGGCCGTGAGGTATTGGCGGGCATTGAAGGTCCTCAGGCGCCCATCCGGGCCTTTCCCCGCAAAGGGGGCAAGGAGACCCCGAGACACCCGCTTCCTCCCTCCAGCGTGGGGGAGGACCGAGGTGGGGGCGGCTGGAAAGAACTGCTCCCCTCACTCCACACGGTCCGTGCGCAGCCCCGACTGCTTTTCCATCAGCTTGATGGTCGACAGGTAGTCGTCTTCGCCGTAGCCTTCGCCGACTGCAGCCTGCATCATCTGCCGCGTGACGGCGGTGAGCGGCATCGGCACACCGGTCGCCCGCGCAGCGGCGAGAATCAGGTCGAGATCCTTGAGGATCAGCCGCGTGGTCATGGTAGGACTGAAATCGCGCGCCTTCATCAGCGCGACCTTCGCCTTGAGCCAGGGCGAGGCGAGGGTGCTCTGGCCGATGGTGTCGAGCATGACAGACCAGCGGAGTCCCGCCTTGCGTCCCAGCGCAAAGGCTTCCGCCATGCCCTGCGCGAGATTGACGACCAGCGCATTGATCACCAGCTTCATGTAGCGCGCCTCTTCGCCTTCGCCGAGGTAGACCTGCACTTTGCTGAAGGTCTCGACCACCGGCTTGACCGTGTTCCAGGCCGGCGCCGGACCGGAGACCAGTGCGGTCACTTCTCCTTTCTGAGCGGAAGCCGCGTTGCCGGAAATGGGAATGCGCAGATACGCCACGCCGCGACGCTGCGCCTCCTCGGCGACGGCGCTGGAGGCTTCGGGCGAAACGGTGCTGGTGTCCGCGAAAATCCCGCCGCGCCGGAGGCTGGCAAGCACCCCCTGCGGGCCGAGCGCGACTGCGCCGAGCGCGGCATCGTCCGGGATCGAAGAAAAGACGATGTCCGAGGCGGCCGCGCATTGCGCGATGCTGGTCGCTTCCTGCGCGCCTTGCGCCACGAGCTTGCCGCGATTGGTCGCGGTGCGCGAAAACACCGCAACGGGATAGCCGGCCTTCAGAACGAATCCCGCCATCGGTACGCCCATCCGGCCCGCCCCGATCCACCCGATGCGTGGCAACGTCGCCATGTGATTCTTCCTCCTTCAGTCCAGGACGCTTCAGGCCCCGAGATAGTAACTGCGGACCAGATCGCTGCTTTGCAGCTCGGCCAGATTCCGGCCCTCGAATGCGATCTCGCCGTGCACGATGATGTAGCCGCGCTCGGCCACCCGGCTCGCTTCGATGAAGTTCTGTTCCGCCATCAGGACCGTGAGGCCGAAGCGCCGCTTCAGATCGCCGATCATCTCGATGGTCTGTCTGACCAGCATCGGCGACAGGCCCACGGAAGGTTCGTCGACGAGCAGCACGCGCGGCGCCGCCATGATGGCGCGCGCGATCGCCAGCATCTGCTGCTGGCCGCCGCTCAGGCTGCCGGCGGTCTGTCCCGCGCGTTCGCGCAGCACCGGAAAGGCTTCGTAGCACAGCGCCAGATTGCGTGCCATCGCGCCGCGCGCCGCGTGCCGGTAGGCCGCCAGTTGCAGATTCTCCGCGACCGTCAGTTTTGGAAACAGCCGCCGCCCCTCGGGCACCAGGACTACGCCGAGCGCGACGATCTCCTGCGGCTTCTTCCCTGTCAGCTCGATGCGCGTGCCGTCCGATTCGAGGACGATCGAGCCCTCCTGCGCCGGGATCAAACCCATCACGCACTTCATCAGCGTACTCTTGCCGTTGCCATTGGTGCCGAGCAAGGCCACGGTCTCGCCATGGCGCACTTGCAGCGACACGCCGCGCAGCACCCCGACCGCGCCGTATCCGGCGCTGAGCTTGTCGATCGTCAGGCTAGGCACCGAGATAGATCCTTTGCACGTCGGGGTTCCTGACGATCTCCGCGGGGGGCGCCTGCGCCACGATGCGCCCGGCGTCCAGGCACACCACCCGCAGGGAGAAGCGCATGATCGCCCGCATGATGTGCTCGATCATGATCACGGTCATGCCTTGCGCGCTCAGCCCCGAGATCAGATCGAGCATCTCGTCGACTTCCAGCGCCGACAGGCCGGCCATGACCTCATCCAGAATCAGCAGCCGCGGTCGAGTGGCCATCGCGCGTGCCAGCTCCAGCTTGCGCAGCTCGATCTGGCTCAGCGTGCCCGCGGGAACATGGGCCTTCTCGGCGAGCCGCACGCGCTCTAGCGTCTGCAGCGCTTCGTCCGCGACTCTCGCGGGATGCAACGCGTGCCGGTGGCCGGTGTATTCCAGCGCCACCGCCACGTTCTCCGCCACGCTCATGCTGGAGAACGGCCGCGGGATCTGGAAACTGCGCGCGATGCCAAGCCGGGTACGGCGGTGCGCCGGCAGCCGAGTGACGTCCACGCCGTCGAAATGGATCGCGCCGCGGTCGCAGCGCAACGCCCCGGCGATGCAGTTGATGAGCGTGGTCTTACCCGATCCGTTCGGTCCGATGATGCCCAGGCGCTCGTTGCGCCGAACCGTGAGGCTGACCTCGGACAGCGCGACGAAACCACCGAAGCGTTTCGACAGGTCTTGCACCGCCAGCAGCGGCTCGCTCATCGTGCCAGCTTCCCGGAGAACCGCTGCAACAGACCGAGGATGCCGTGTGGCGCGACCACCACGAAAGTCACCAGCAGCGCGCCGACCAGCAGCACGTTCAGCTCCGAAGATACCGTCACGGTGATGATCTGCTGCGCGCTTCCCAGCAGGACCGCGCCGATCACCGGCCCGATCCAGCTCCCCGTGCCGCCGATGATCGGCATGGCGAGCGCGCAGACGGCGTAGTTGAGGCTGAACGCGGAGGTCGGCTCGATGAAGTTCATGTACAGCGGGAACGGCGCGCCGGCTATGCCCATCAGCGCGCCGGAGGTCACCGCCGCGAGCAGCTTGAGCTTGAGCGTCGGCACGCCCACCGACTCCGCCGCTTCTTCGTTGTCGCGAATGGCGCGCAGTCCGCGCCCCAGCCACGAGCGTTCGACGTAGCGCGCGAGGGCGACCGCGAGCAGGGCGAGCAGCGTCATTACGAAGAACAGGAACTGCGTGTACGAACCGAAGAAGCCGGGCGCAGCCGGTTGCAGCACCGTGGCGCCTCTGGCGCCGCCCACAAACGCCCAGTTGAGGACAATGGTCTCGCAGATGAGCGCGAGCGCCACGGTGGCGATCGAGAAGAAGATTCCGCGCAGTCGCATCGTCAGCGCTCCGACCAGCAACCCGAGAAGGCCGCCGCCGAGCGCCCCCGCCGCGATCTGGACAACGAGCGGCGCATCGAGGGTCTTGATGAGCACCAGGGCGGTATACGCTCCCGTGGCGAAGAAGGCGCCGGAGCCGAAGTTCACGTAACCTGCGCAGCCGCCGAGGATGTTCCACGCCGTGGCCAGCACGACGAACTGCAATACCACGTACGCAGCGAAGAAGAAATATTCGTTGCCGATGAGGCGGGTGGCGAGCAGCGCGGCGGACAGGACCGCGGCGGCACCGATCGAAAAACGCATCCAGCCCCTCATCGCGGTTCAGCGCCCGAACAGGCCGGCGGGGCGCACGGCCAGCACCAGCAGGAGGATTCCGAACGCCGCCGCCGGAGCCCACGATGGACCGAGAGAGGTGAGCACGATGCTCTCGGCGATGCCGAGAATCAGCCCCGCCGCGAGCGTGCCTCGCATGCTGCCGAGGCCGGCCAGCACGGCGACGCAGAAGGTGCGGCCGATGTAAAGACGTCCGAGCCCCGGCTCGACCGGCCCCACGACGATCATCAGCGCGCCGGCCGGAGCGCAGGTCGCCATTGCGATGCCGAACGCCCATTGCTTGATGCGCACGGGATCGGCTCCCATCAGGGCGAGCGCGACCTGATCCTGAGCGACAGCCCGGATGGCGCGCCCGGTGAAGGTGCGCGAAAGATAGAGCGAGAGCGCCGCGGTGAGCACCAGCGCAAGGCAGAACGCGACCAGCATGCGCAGTGGAATCCGGTACTCGCCAACGGCCAGGGCCTTGCCGATGTAGGGCGCATCGACCATGCGCTGGTCCACGCCAAAGGTCAGGATCAACGCGACCTCGACGATGAAACCGATCCCGAAGAGAAAGGCGAGGCCGCGCAGCCCTGCGTCGGCGCCGCGCCTTTCGAACGCCGCGTGATAGACGCGGTAGACGACAACGCCCAGCGCAAAGAACAGCGGGATCAGAGCGGCACCCGCGACCAGCGGATCGGCGCCGTAGGTGCCGAGCAGGTAGACGGCATAGGCACCGAGAATCAGAAAGGCGGGATGCGCGATGTGCGGCACGTCGAGCAACCCGAACGCCACCGAAAGGCCGACGCTGACCGCGGCGTAGAAGCAGCCGAGCAGCACGCCTGCGACGATCGCCTCGACCAGCAGTTCGGTCACGGCGCGCGGCCCGCAGTCCGGACTAGCGGCGCGCCTGGGCGAACGGAATGACCTCGCCCGTCTCGAAGGCTTCCGGCGCGACGATGACCTGTTTGCCGGGCCTGCGGAACTGCTCAAGGTCGCGGTCCACGATGCCCCTGAACTGCACGTAGACGATGCGCGGCTTCGCCCATTCGCCGGTAGGTCCGTAGCGGATCGGGCCGACGATGGTCTTGATCTCGTTCTCCCGCAGGTATTTCGCCAGAACCGTATGGTCCAGGCTGCGGGTGGCGGTGACCGCCTGCTCGAGCAACTGCCCGATCGCGTAGTCGTAAGGCGGCAGATAGAAGCCGAGCGGATCGACGTTGACCTGCCTTGCGCGCGCCTGATAGCGCGCGAGGAAGTCGCGCACGCCGGGGAAATCCATCGTCTTCTCCGGCGCCCAGGTGTTGTAGTTCACCACGCCGTTGAGCTGCGAACCCAGCGCTTCCATGATGGAGGCGTATTGCAGGCCGACCATTCCCCCGCCGAAGAGCTTCACGCTGTCGCCCAGGCCCAGCTCGTTGACCGCGCGGATGATGGCGGTGGAGTCCGACGGATAGGACGCGACGAACACGACCTCCGGCTTCTTCGCGCGGATCGCGCGGATCGTCGAGGAGAAATCGATGGTGTTCGGCGGATAGTTCGCGTCGTAGATCGGCTGCAATCCGTAGTCCTTCAGCCCGCGGCGGATGCCGCCGGCGAGGTTCTGGGCGAACTCGGCGTCGGCCGCCAGGATCGCGATCGTTCTGGCGCCGAGTTTGCGGCACAGCTCCAGAAAGGGCGCCGCCGAATCGCGGGCCGACGCCCACGGCTGGTTGTTGAAGTACTTGTCGTGGCGGATCTGCGCGTTGACGTCGAGCGCGAAGTTGCCGATCAGCAGCCGGTCGCGCTGCTTCACGAGCGGCATGATCGGGGCGGTGGGATTGGTGGCGTAGGGCGCGACCAGCAGGTCGACCTTGTCGACGTCGAGCAGCTTGGTATAGATGCCGGGCGTGAGCGCGGGGTTGCTCTGGTCGTCGTAGACCACGAGCTCGACGGGGCGGCCGAGCAGGCCGCCGCGCGCGTTGACGTCGTCGCGCCAGATCTGGAGCGCCAGCAGGCCCGACTTGCCCGCACTGCTGAGCGGGCCGGTCTGGGCGATCGAGAAGCCGACGCGGACGGGCTTCTTGTTCTGCGCCTGGACCGCCGCCGCAACGCAGGCCAGCATCACGCACGCACCGATCGAAGCGGCCCGTGCGAGTGCGCGGCGCACCGACTTCGCTATCTCAAGAAAAGAGCGAACCACAAAGGATGACCGGTGATCTCTTGTTGACTGTTCCTGGCAGTAACGCTTCTGATAAAGGTAGCCAAGGTTCAAAAAGCCGAGAGAACCATCCCGACTTCTTTGTGTTTCTTCGTGCCTTGGTGGTTTCTTCCCGCTCCCTGATGCAACCTCGTTGGTCCGAAAGCGATTGTCAGTCGAGCCTGGCCCAGCCGGGTTCGTCGCGGTCCAGCAGTCGCTTGAGCGCCTCGAAGTGCAGGATGGACTGCCGGCGTTCGCCGCCGATCTGCTTCGACACGGTTGCCGCCATCTGCTCCGAGACCCGCTTGAATTTTCCTCCGGTCGACTGGGCGAGCACCTGCACCATGCAGGAGCGCTCCAGGTAGTACAGATCGTCGAAAGCGTAGGCGACGTTGTCGCCGCACACGATGACGCCGTGGTGCTGCATGAGCACGACGTCCTTGTCGCCGAGCGCCTGGCAGATCCGGTCGCCCTCCTCGTTGGTGAGCGCGATGCCGCCGTATCCGCGGTCGTAGCCGATGCGTCCGTGGAAGCGCATCGCGTTCTGGTTGGCGTGGACGTCGAGCTCCATGTCCTCCAGCAGCGTGAGCGCGGTCGCGAACGGCATGTGGGTGTGCAGCACGCATTTCCTGCGCTTGCCCAGATGGATGCGGCCGTGGATGAAGAACGCCGTGGGCTCGACGCCATGGCGGCCCTCGACGGCGGCGCCCTTCTCGTCGACGACCACGAGATCGCCCGGCGTGATCTCGGACCAGTGCAATCCCTGCGGGTTGATGAGAAAGAGGTGCGGCTCGCCCGGCACCTCCAGGCTGAAATGGTTGCACACGCCTTCGTTGAGCCCCATCCGCGCGGCCGAGCGCAGCGCAGCAGTGAGATCGATGCGAGCCTGCACGACCGGGTCGAAGCGTTTCATCGGAGTGGGCCTCCAGGCAATGGGGAATGCGCGAGCCGCTATGGTAATGGTCCGCACGCGAGTCGCCAAACGCTACCGCGCCCGGGAGCCGGCCCGCGGCCGGCACCAAACGCTCACCGCGGAAGAGGCGGTGAGCCTTTGATCTAGCCGGGGCGCAGCCGCAGGGCGGCGTTGATCTTTTCCGCCGCCAGCTTGAGGACCGGCAGGACGTTGCGGGTCATTTCGGTCGGGGTGGTGCGCGATGCGTGCCCGCTGACGTTCATGGCGGCGATTACGCGCCCGTTGCGCCCGAGCAAGGGCACAGAAATCGAGATCAGTCCGTCCTCCAGCTCCTGATTCACCAGGGACCAGCCCTTGCGATGCTCGTCACGGATGATCTGTTCCAGTTTCTTGCGGTCAGTGACGGTTCGGCTGGTATAGGCCTTGATCTGGCTGCGGTCCAGCACATCGCGCAGCGTCTCGGGCGGGAGGTCGCCGAGCAGTACGCGGCCCATCGAGGTGCACCATGCCGGCAGGCGGCTGCCGATCGACAGGCTGATCGTCATGATCTTCTTCGTCGGCACGCGCAGGATGTAGACGATTTCGGTGCCGTCGAGCACGGAGGCAGAACACGACTCGTGTACTTGGTTGACGACCTCTTCCATGAAGGGTTCGGCCAGGTGCCACAGCGGCGTGGTCGACAGATAGGAGTAGCCGAGGTCCAGAATCTTCGGCGTCAGGAAGAACCGGCGCTCGTCGCAACCGACGTAGCCGAGTGCTTGCAGGGTCAGCAGAATGCGCCGCGCGCCGGCGCGCGTGAGGTTCGCGCGCGCGGCCACTTCGGTCAGCGTCAGGCGCCCCGAGTCTTCTCCGAACGCACGGATGACCGAGAGGCCACGGGCGAAGGATGCAACGAACTGGTCCGTCTGCCGGCCGCCGTCGCGCTCGCCCGCTTTGCGTCGTGCCACAGAGTCCTGTTGTGTCCGTCTCACTGCAGCTCCCGATTACGCCAGTTGCCGGGCGCTCGAATCCGCGCTCTGGCCCGTGTTCCCCGACTTGCGGAACCTTCGACTGGCCGCCGCCGCGCGGGTATTGACAGGGCCGGACGGGCGGGAGTAGTTTGTTCGCTATAAAAACAAATGTTCGCTATGCGAACATTGTTCCAGTTTCAGCCCAGCAATGCAATGGGTTGAACGGCGGGTTCCCCTCGGGTCCGTTGCGCCGCGGCAAGCAAATTCTCGCCGCCGGCCCGCCATTCTCCATTGCGCGCGGCCGAAATCCAGTCCAGCGAGGAGGAAACAAGATGACCGCCTATCACACGGTGTTCGGTTCCCTGAACAACTACGAGAAAGGGACCATCGAGATCATCAACGACAACCCCAAGTATTACGTCTTTTCCAATGTCTTCGAGGTCGCGTCGAAGGCCAGGCCCTACGAGAAGATCGCGGTGGCCAGGAACCTCGAGTACGTGATCGAGGCGATCCGGGCCGAGGGCACTTCGCCGTGGATGGCCTGCGCGCACGACGAGTTCTGTGTGGTGATGGACGGCGAGGTCAGGGTCGAGTACGTTAAGCTCGACGACCCCGACTCGGTCGCTCCCGCCAACAAGGACGGGACGGTGCTGGTCGAGGGCGAGCCCAAGGGTCGAAAGATGGGCACGATCAAGCTGAAGCGGGGTCACCAGGCGCTCCTTCCGAAAGGCGCCGCCTATCGCTTCGTCGCCAGCCGCCCGAGCGTGATGATTCAGCAGACGATCAAGGGCGACCTCACGGTCGAGAAGTGGGCGGAGATCTGCTACCACTGAGAGCGAGGCTGAAGGCGTGGCGATCGAGGCAGTGAAGGCGCCTTTCCAGACGCCAGCCAGCCGTCGTCAGACAAGAGCCTGGAGAACGAACATGAACGCACCTGCAGAGATCAGACTTCCCGAGAAGATCGCGGGATACAAGACTTTCACCCTCGGCCAGTTCACCTTTGCGCGCGACGAGTACTTCGTCACCATCACCTGGCCCGCGAAAGGGCAGCGCATGTCGCACACCATCAGTGCCGACGCGTTCCTTCGCGCCATCATGCGCGACGTGGCTTGGGGCTTCTTCTATGGCCTGGTGAACTTCGACGCCGTATTCGGCACGCGCAACCTGTATGGAAAGGTCGAGCTGTTCGCCGGCCGCTACAACGAGGCGATGCACAAGAACGGCCTGTCCTACGTCGAGACTTTCGACTCTCCGGTGGCGATGGCCAAGTTCAAGGAGATCCTGGCCGACTGGGTCAACGCCGGCTTCGACCCCTTCGCCGCACCGGCGGAAACCGGCAACACCGCGTTCGGCGAAAAGAACGGCAACAACCTCGATGCCATCAACCGCTTTCGCGTCGCCACCAAGCGCATGCCGGGCCTGGAGGGCGACTCGCCGCTGCGCGACGACGCCAACGGCTTTCCGGTCAACCGCGCCTTTGCCGACGTCCCGCAGGACGAGCCGGAGATTCGCGCAGAACCCGGATTCGAGAAGGAACTGCACGCCTTCAATCTGTTCAAGTATCTGTCCCGCTCGGATGTGACCTGGAATCCCTCGGTGACGTCGGTATGCCGCAACAGCCTGTTCTGCCCGACTACCGAGGAATACATCCTGCCCATCATTCACGGCAACGACCGGGTCGAGTGGTTCGTGCAGCTCTCCGACGAGATCACATGGGAGATCAGTGATCGTGAAACCGGGCGTCCGCGCGCTCGATTGGTGATGAAACCGGGCGACGTGGCGGCGATGCCGGCCGACATCCGGCATCAGGGCTTTTCCAAGAAGCGCTCCATGCTGCTGGTGTGGGAGAACGCCACCCCGGATCTGCCCAAGCGCTACGAGCGCGGCGAGCTCAAGCCGTACCCGGTGGACTTCTGAGGTGCGTTCACCACCAAGGCGCCAGGGCACCAAGAAAGCAGACGACTTGAACCACGGAGGACACGGGGAACACGGAGGAAAACCACGGCCGGATAGGCCTGCATCTTCTTCGTGTCTTCGTGCGTTGTCTTTCGCTCTTCGGTTCCGACCTTCTTGGTGCCTTGGTGTCGCGGCGGTGCGCACGGCCCTCTGAGTTTCCATGAACGCAGTTCAGAACAAGCTGTTCATCGACGGCGAGTTCGTCGAGTCGGAATCGCGCGCACGCATTCCGGTGCTCAATCCGCACGATAACTCGCTGATCACCGAGGTCGCCGAAGCGCGGCAGGCGGACATCGACCGTGCGGTTGACGCGGCGCGCAAGGCGTTCCCGGCGTGGGCCCGGCTGGCGGCGGCGGACCGCGGCCGCTTGTTGCTCAAGCTGGCCGACGCGATCGAAGCCAACGCCGACGAGCTGGCACGGCTGGAATCGATCGACACCGGGCATCCGCTGCGCGACACGCGCGGGCTCGACGTGGTGCGCACCGCGGTCACCTTCCGCTACTTCGGCGGCATGGCCGACAAGTTTCAGGGCAGCGTGGTGCCGGTCGAGCAGGGGTTCCTCAATTACGTGCTGCGCCAGCCCGTGGGCGTAGTCGGCCAGATCGTGCCGTGGAACTTTCCGCTGATGTTCACCAGCTGGAAGATGGGACCGGCACTGGCAGCCGGCAACACCGTCGTGCTCAAGCCGGCCGAGCTGACCCCGCTGTCGACCCTGAGGGTCGCACAACTGGCCAGAGAAGTCGGCTTTCCGAAAGGCGTGATCAACATCGTGCCCGGATACGGCGCCACGGCGGGGCAGTATCTCGCCGAGCATCCGGGCGTGGACAAGATCTCGTTTACCGGTTCCACGGCGACCGGACGCAAGATCGTCCAGGCTTCCGCCGGAAACCTCAAACGGGTTCAGCTCGAGCTGGGCGGCAAAGGCGCCAACATCGTCTTCGACGACGCCAATCTCGTCGCCGCGGTCAACGGGTCGGCTTTCGCCATCTTCCACAACCAGGGCCAGGCCTGCATCGCCGGGTCGCGCCTGATCCTGCACGACAAGATCGCGGACGCCTTCCTCGATCGGTTCCTCGCGCTGGCGCGCTCGATCAGGCTGGGTAACCCCCTGGAGCCCGATACGGAGATGGGTCCGCTTACCTCCCAGCAGCACCGCGATCGCGTGCTTTCGTACGTCCAGGTCGCAAAGGAACAGGGCGGCGAGATCCTGCTTGGCGGAAAACCGCCGGAGCGCGCTGACCTCTCGCGCGGCTGCTACGTGGAACCGACGGTGGTCCGGGCCAAACCGAGCGATCGGGTTTCGCAGGAAGAGGTGTTCGGACCCTTCGTGACCGTCACGACGTTCCGCGACGAGGACGAGATGATGGCGATCGCCAACGGCACCGAATACGGGCTCGGCGGCGGGCTGTGGACCAGCAACCTGCAGCGCGCGCACCGTGTGGCGGCCGCGATGCGCACCGGGATGGTGTGGATCAACTGCTACAAGCGCGTGAATCCGGGCTCGCCTTTCGGCGGGGTGGGGCAGTCCGGCTACGGACGTGAAATGGGCTTCGAGGCGATGCACGAGTACACCGAGGCCAAGTCCGTGTGGGTCAACGTGGACGCGCAGATCCCGCCGTATTACCCGCGGGGTTGAGATGCGGCTTCACACGGAGGCATGCGTAGAGCCTTCGAGCGCGAAGCGTGAAGACGCGACGAGTAGCTGTCCTGACTTCGGAAGGAGAGGCGAACGATGGCTTTGACACGCGAAACCATGACCGACGAGCAGCGCAAGTCGGTCGCCCTGGAATATCTGAAGGCCTTCGACAACGGCGGCGTGACTTCCACCGGCGGCAGTATCCTGGATCTCTTCGCCGACGATGCGCAGGTGTATTTCCCGAAGTGGGGTCTGGCGACCGGCAAGGATCAGATCGGGAAGCTGTTCGGCGACGTCGGGGGCACGATCAAGTCGATCGTGCACCACTATGCGAGCTTCAACTGGATCTTCTCCGGATCGGACGTGATCGTCTGCGAGGGCGAAAGCCACGGCGAGCACCGCGACGGCCCATGGCGTGCCGGCGTGCCCGAATGGGGTGCGGGCAGATGGTGCGACGTATTCGAGATCCGCGACTGGAAGATCCAGCGCGTGTTCATCTATCTGGACCCCGACTACGCCGGGAAGGACACTGCGCGCTATCCCTGGCTGGCGGGCCGCTGATCCAATGCGCTAGCGCGAACCGGTGCCATGATCAACAAGATCGTCGAATCGGTGCAGGCGGCGGTGGCCGGCATCCACGATGGCGCGACCGTCATGATCGGCGGTTTCGGGCCGGCCGGGCAGCCGGCGGAGCTGATCGACGCATTGATCGCACAAGGCGCGCGAGACCTGACCATCGTCAACAACAACGCCGGTAACGGCGAGACGGGGGTCGCGGCGCTGCTCAAGGCACGGCGGGTGCGCAAGATCATCTGTTCCTTCCCGCGCCAGAGCGACTCCTACGTGTTCGATGCCCTTTACCGAGCCGGAGAGATCGAGCTGGAGCTCGTCCCGCAGGGCAATCTCGCCGAGCGCATTCGCGCGGCGGGCGCGGGTATCGGCGCGTTCTACACGCCCACCGCCTACGGCACCGATCTGGCCAAGGGCAAGGAAACGCGCCAGATCGAAGGCCGCTGGTACGTCCTGGAGCATCCCATCCATGCCGATTTCGCGCTGGTGAAGGCCGCCCGCGCCGATCGCTGGGGCAACCTCGTCTACCGCAAGACGGCGCGCAACTTCGGCCCGATCATGGCCGCGGCGGCCAGATGCACGATCGTGCAGGTCGACGAAATCGTCGAGCTGGGCGACCTCGACCCCGAAGCCATTGTCACGCCAGGTATCTTCGTCAAGCGGGTGGTTTGCATCCCGCGCCGGGCGAGCGCCAGCCCAGTGCAGGCGGCCGCCTAGGAGGAGAGGAAGGGCGATCATGAACCGATTGAACCGGGATCAGATGGCGGCGCGCGTGGCGCAGGACATTCCCGACGGCGCGGTGGTCAACCTCGGCATCGGCCTGCCGACCCTGGTCGCCAACCACTTGCCCGACGACCGCGAGATCGTGCTGCACAGCGAGAACGGCGTGCTCGGGATGGGACCGGCCCCCCCTCCCGGCGAAGAGGACTACGATCTGATCAACGCGGGCAAGCAGCCGGTGACCTTGCTCAAGGGCGGATCGTTCTTTCACCACGCCGATTCGTTCGCGATGATGCGCGGCGGCCATCTCGACATCTGCGTGCTGGGCGCGTTCCAGGTCTCGGTGCGCGGCGACCTTGCCAACTGGCACACCGGTGGGCCGGACGCCATTCCTGCGGTCGGCGGCGCGATGGATCTGGCGATCGGTGCCAAGCAGGTCTACGTGATGATGGAGCACCACACCAAGAGCGGGGCCTCCAAGATCGTCGAGCGCTGCACGTATCCAGTGACCGGCCTGGCATGCGTCAACCGGATCTACACGGACCTGGCCGTACTCGACGTCACGGCCGACGGCCTGCTGGTGCGCGAAATCGTGCCGGGACTGTCTTTCGAAGAACTGGTGCGGCTGAGCGGCGTTGCGCTGCTTCGCGCCGCAGAGCGGGCCTGCGCGTGAAACCCTTCGTCTACCAGGGGCAGCCTTCGCGCGTGGTGTTCGGCGCCGGCGCGCTCGATCGCCTGGCCGAGGAAGTCGCGCGCCTCGGGGCGCGGCGCGCGCTCGTGCTCTCGACGCCCGAGCAACGGGCTTCGGCCGAGGACGTGGTCGTGCGCCTCGGCGGCCGTGCGGCTGGCGTGTTCGACCGGGCAGTCATGCACGTGCCGATCGAGACCGCCGAGGCGGCGCGCGCGGCAGCGGCCGAGCTCGGCGCTGACTGCTGCGTGGCGATCGGCGGCGGCTCGACGATCGGACTCGGCAAAGCGATCGCGCTGACTTCCTCGCTGCCGATTGTCGCGGTACCGACCACCTTCGCCGGTTCCGAGATGACGCCGATCTACGGCATCACGGCGCAGGGGCAGAAAAGAACCGGTCGCGATCCGCGCGTGCTGCCGCGAGTGGTCATCTACGACCCGGCGCTCACGCTCACCCTTCCGGCCGCGATCGCGGGTCCGAGCGGCCTGAACGCAATCGCTCACTGTGTCGAGGCGCTCTACGCGCAGGACGCGAACCCCGTTGCGTCGTTGATGGCGGAAGAGGGCATCCGTGCGCTGGCGGTGAGCCTGCCGGCGGTTGTGCGCGAGGCCGGCAACCTCGAAGCGAGAAGCGACGCCCTGTACGGCGCTTGGCTCGCCGGCACCTGTCTGGGCCAGGTCGGCATGGCGCTGCATCACAAGCTGTGCCACACGCTCGGCGGAACGTTCGACCTGCCGCACGCGCAGACGCATACCGTCATCCTGCCCCACGCGGTTCACTACAACCGCGACGCCGCGCCCGAAGCGATGGCGCGTATAGCCCGGGCGCTGGGCGCGGAGGATCCGGCCGGAGCGCTGTGGGAGCTGGCGAGAGCGATCGGCGCGCCACTCGCCCTCAAGGACATCGGCATGCCGCGCGCAGGACTGGAGAAGGCGGCGCGGCTCGCGACGCAGAACCCGTACTACAACCCGCGCCCGATCCGCTACGAAGACATTCTCGCGCTGCTCGAGAACGCTTTCGACGGCGTCAAACCGGGCGCGCGGTCGATGGCTGCAACAGCTTGAACAATCGCAGGACAACAACGACAGAGGAGGACAGCAATGGCTCGCAATAGCACGAACATCAGGTTCGAATCCGCGGCCGCCGGCCGTCGCGATTTTCTGCGGTTCGCCGGAGGTGCCGCGCTCGCCGCGGGCGCCCTGAGTTTCGGCGTCAGCGGCTGCGCCAGGAAGGGGCAGACGATCAAGATCGGCTACGTGTCGCCGCAAACCGGCCCGCTCGCGGCGTTCGGTGAAGCCGACAATTACGTGATCGGCGGCGTGCGCGAGGCGATCAAGGAGGGGATCCGGATCGCGGACACGAGCTATCCGATCGAGATCCTGGTCAAGGACAGCCAGTCCAATCCCAATCGCGCGGCCGAAGTGGCAGGCGACCTGATTCTGAAAGACAAGGTCGACCTGATGGTGGTGGCCTCCACTCCGGAGACGACCAACCCGGTTTCCGATCAATGCGAGCTGAACGAAGTTCCCTGCATCTCGACGGTGGCGCCGTGGCAGCCTTGGTTCTTCACCCGCGGCGGCAAGCCCGATCAGGGGTTCAACTGGACCTACCACTTCTTCTGGGGGCTGGAAGACATCATCGCTGTATTCACCAACATGTGGCTGTCCATCCCGACCAACAAGAAGGTGGGCGGTCTGTTCCCCAACGACGGCGACGGCAACGCCTGGGGCGACCCCAACATCGGGTTCCCGAAACCGCTCAAGGACAAAGGCTTCACGCTGCTCGATCCGGGCCGTTATCAGAACTTGACCGCCGACTTCAGCGCG
Source organism: Burkholderiales bacterium (assembly GCA_035560005.1). Taxonomy (NCBI): domain Bacteria; kingdom Pseudomonadati; phylum Pseudomonadota; class Betaproteobacteria; order Burkholderiales; species Burkholderiales bacterium. The sequence goes on from DATMAN010000097.1 coordinate 30,278, forward strand.
CAGATCTCGGCGTTCAAGAACGGCAACTGCGAGATCATCACCGGCGTGGTCATCCCCCCCGACTTCAAGACCTTCTGGACGCAGGCACGCCAGCAGGGCTTCAAGCCCAAGATCGCCTCGGTCGGCAAGGCCCTGCTGTTTCCCGCCGCGGTGGAGGCGATCGGAGAGATCGCGGACGGATTGTCCACCGAAGTGTGGTGGAGTCCATCGCATCCGTTCAAATCTTCGCTCACCGGTATGAGCGCGCAGCAGCTCGCCGAAGGTTACGAGACCTCGACCAACAAACAGTGGACGCAGCCGATCGGCTTCATCCACGCGCTCTTCGAGGTGGCGGTCGACACGCTCAAGCGTACCCAGGACGTCAAGAGCAAGGCGTCCATTCGCGACGCGCTGGTTGCAACCAGGCTCGACACGATCGTCGGCCCGATCTCCTGGAGCGGCGGTCCGGTCAGGAACGTGGCCAAGACGCCGCTGGTCGGCGGCCAGTGGGTCAAGGGGCAGAAACACATGTTCGATCTGGTGATCGTCAACAACCAGACCGCGCCTTCCATTCCCACCGGCGGGCAACTGAAGCCGATCGTCTAGCCGACTCGACGACCCTCTCCTGCGCGCCCGGAGGAGAGGGCGTCACGAACCCGAACGCAGAGATTCGCAGCATGGGGCCCCTGCTCGCGCTCGAAAACGTGTCGAAGAGCTTCGGCGCACTCAAGGTGACGGACAAAGTGAGCTTTTCGCTCGGGGAACGCGAGGCGCTGGGCATTCTCGGTCCGAACGGCGCCGGCAAGACCACGCTGTTCAATCTGATCAGCGGGGACCTCAAGCCCGATGCCGGCCGCATCTGGCTCGATGAACGCGACATCACGGCGCTGCCGCCGCACCGTCGTTGCCGCTCCGGCATCGGTCGTTCCTACCAGATTCCGCACCCGTTCTCGGGAATGACGGTGTTCGAGAATCTGCTGGTCGCGGCGGTGTTCGGGGGAAAGAGCGACGAGGATCGGGCGAGCGGCTGGTGCGTCGAAATCCTGCGCCGCACCGGTCTGGCGAAGAAGGCGAACCAGCTGGCAGGCTCGCTTACTTTGCTCGATCGCAAGCGCCTGGAACTGGCACGCGCACTGGCGACCAGGCCGCGCGTGCTGCTGCTGGACGAGATCGCCGGCGGCCTGACCGAGCACGAGGCGAAGGCACTGGTCGAAACCATCCTGGAGATCCGGAGCCGGGGCGTGGCGATCATCTGGATCGAGCACGTGGTGCACGCTTTGCTCGCCTGCGTCTCGCGGCTGATCGTGATCAACTTCGGCCAGCTGATCGCACAGGGCGACCCCAGGGAAGTCATGGCCAGTTCCGAAGTGCAGCGCGTCTACATGGGAATCGAAGCTTGATTCAGCCCCGGAAAACCCGGAAAAGCGAGACACGAAGGCACGAAGAAAGACGAGGCACGACAAGGCGGAACATTTCGTTAAGGTCAGAAATCGTTTCCATCAGCCGTACACTCATGGCATGTGTGTGACGAGTTTCACTCGAATCTCTTCGTGTCTTCGCGCCAACGTGTTTCGCTCTTGTCTTTTCGCGAAGCCGTGATGCTCACGACACACAACCTGGCGGCGTACTACGGCGACTTCCAGGCGCTGTTCGGTGTCGACGTCGAGGTCCGGCAGGGCGAGGTCGTCGCGATCATCGGTGCCAATGGCGCGGGCAAGTCGACCTTGCTCAAGGCCATCACCGGGCTGATCGGCACCGAAGCCGAAGCGGTGCGATTCGAAGGGCGGCCGATCGGTGGAATGCCCGCGCACCGCATCGTGCAACTGGGCATTGCCATGGTGCCGGAAGGCCGCCGCCTGTTTCCCAGCCTGTCGGTGGAGGAGAACCTGCTGCTCGGCGCGTATCGCGCCCGCCCGGGGCCATGGAATCTGGCGCGAGTCTACGAGCTGTTTCCGATGCTCGCAGAGCGGCGGCACATGCCGAGCACCGCCTTGTCGGGAGGGCAGCAGCAGATGGTCGCGATCGGACGCGCACTGATGTCCAACCCGCGGCTGCTCATCTGCGACGAGATGTCGCTGGGCCTGGCGCCGATCGTGATCAAGGACATCTACGATGCGTTGCCGGCGCTCACCGCGCAGGGCATCACGCTCATCATCGTCGAGCAGGACGTGGGGCTCGCGATGCGCGTGTCGGACCGACTCTATTGCATGCAGGAAGGACGCGTGTCGCTGTCGGGCCGTTCGAGCGAAGTGACCCGCGATCAGGTGTCCGCAGCGTATTTCGGGGTCTAGCCGGCCGCCGCCGGCGGTGAGAGCGTAGATGCGAAGGTCGCAGAGGAAAAGCAAGAGAAGACGCGGAGAAAACATGAAACCGGAAAGTATTTCTCCTGCCAGCGGGTCACGACATTCTCGATAGTCGCGGAATTTCATGCTCGGCTGGGTTGACACGATCATTCAAGGCATCCTGCTCGGTGGGCTCTACGCGCTGTTCGCCATGGGACTGTCGCTGATCTTCGGCGTCATGCGCCTGGTGAACATCGCGCACGGCGACCTGATCGTGCTGGCGGCCTATCTCGCGCTGGTGACCGCGGACAGCACCGGACTTTCGCCCCTTGCCGCCCTCGCGGTGTGCGTGCCGGCCATGTTCATGCTCGGCTATGTCCTGCAGCGCGGGTTGCTCAACTTCACGCTCGGCACGGACATCTTGCCGCCGCTGCTGGTGACCTTCGGCCTGTCGATCATCATCCAGAACGCGCTGCTCGAAACCTTTTCCGCCGATCCGCGCTCGCTCAAGCTCGGCGGCTTCGAAACCGGAAGCTTTCATCTGGGCGCGGACATCGCCGTGGGCTATTTCCCGCTGCTCGTACTGGCGGTCGCCATTGTCCTGACGGCGCTGCTGGAGCTGGCGTTCGGCCGCACCGCCCTGGGGCGCGCGTTTCGCGCGACTTCCGATGACCCTGAAGCGGTGCAGCTCATGGGGGTGAACGACCGTCACGTCTACGCGCTCGCTACCGGAATCGCGCTGGCGATCGTTGCAGTGGCGGCGGTCTTCTATGGAATCCGCACGACATTCGCTCCGACCGACGGACCGGACCGGCTGCTCTTCGCGTTCGAAGCGGTGATCATCGGCGGGCTTGGATCCTTCTGGGGAACGCTGGTCGGCGGCATCGTGCTGGGCATGGCGCAGGCGATCGGCTTCCGCATCGATCCCGGCTGGGGGGTGCTGGCCGGGCATCTGGCGTTTCTGGCGGTGCTGCTGTTCAAGCCCGGCGGCTTGTTTCCCAAGACCCGCTGACGCGAACGTAAAAGCACGTACAGGCAGAGGTATCCATTGCACGCCGTGACATACAGGGTGGAGCGGGCGACAAAGGCGAGCCGGGTCGGCGCGATCGCCGCCGGCATCGGCCTGCTGGTTCTGATCTCGCTGCCGGGCTGGGGCGAATCGAGCTGGATGCGGGTCATCGTCGAGTTCGCCTGTCTGCTCACGCTCGCGCAAATGTGGAATCTGCTTGCCGGCTATGGCGGCGTGGTGTCGATCGGCCAGCAGGGCTTCTTCGGGCTCGGTGCTTACGCGCTGTTCGTGCTGGCCGACGATCTCGGCATCAACCCTTTCCTTTGCGTGCCGCTCGCGGGAGCCTTCGCCGCGCTCATGGCCGTGCCGACGGCAAAGATCGTGTTCCGCCTCTCGGGGGGGTATTTCGCGGTGGGAACCTGGGTGGTGGCTGAAGTGTATCGACTGTTGATCGCCAACGCGTCATGGCTTGGCGGCGGCTCGGGGAAAAGCCTCGCCGCGGTGCGGGAGTTCTCGAAGGCGCTGCGCGAGTCCACGACGTATTGGATCGCGCTCGCCGTGGCCGCGGGTTCGGTGGGGCTGGTCTATCTGCTGCTGCGTTCGCGCCACGGCCTCGCGCTGACTTCGATTCGCGACAGCGAGCGGGCTTCGGAAAGCCAGGGCATCGACGTCGCCGGTACCAAGTTCTGGGTGTACATCGCCTCCGCAGCCGGTTGTGGACTGGCAGGGGCGCTGTATTTTTTGAACATCGTGCGCATTTCGCCGGACGCGGCCTTCAACGTCGGCTGGACTGCCTACATCATCTTCATCGTGGTGATCGGCGGGATCGGTACGATCGAAGGGCCGATCCTGGGCACGCTGATCTTTTTTCTCCTGCGTGGCGCGCTCGCCGACTACGGCAGCGTGTACCTCATCGTTCTCGGGGTAGTGGCCGTCGTGGTGATGGTCAGGTTTCCGCGCGGGCTGTGGGGCTACGTGCAGGAGCGTTTCGATCTGCGCTTCTTCCCGGTGCAGAGACGGGTGAAGTTCGACTGACATTCGAGCAACGGAAGAAAACCGATGAGCGATGTGTTCATTTGCGATGCGGTACGTACGCCCTTCGGGCGTTACGGAGGTGCGCTCTCCGGCGTGCGCACCGACGACCTGGCGGCAATGCCAATCCGGGCCCTGATGGAGCGCAATGCGCGCGTGGATTGGAGCGCGCTGGACGACGTGGTCTACGGGTGTGCCAATCAGGCCGGCGAGGACAATCGCAACGTGGCCAGGATGGCGGCCCTGCTGGCCGGGCTGCCACTGGAAGTGCCGGGGATGACGGTGAACCGCCTGTGCGGCTCGAGCATGGAGGCGGTGGGCACCGCAGCGCGTGCAATCCGCTGCGGGGAAGCGGAACTGATGATCGCGGGCGGGGTGGAGAGCATGTCGCGCGCGCCGTTCGTCATGCCCAAGGCCGAAACCGCGTTCTCGCGCAGCAACGCGGTTTATGACACCACGATCGGCTGGCGTTTCGTCAACCCGGAAATGAAGAAACGCTACGGCGTGGACAGCATGCCGGAGACCGCCGAGAACGTGGCGGCCGAGTTCAAGATCTCGCGCGCCGATCAGGACGCATTCGCGCTGCGCAGCCAGCAGCGCTACGCCGCCGCACGCAAGGCCGGGTTCTTCGCTTCCGAGATCGTGCCCGTGACCATCCCCCAGAAGAAGGGCGATCCGGTGGTGGTGCGCGAGGACGAGCATCCGAGAGAAACGTCCCTCGAAGCGCTCGCAAGGCTCAAGGGCGTGGTCAAGGAGGACGGGACCGTCACCGCGGGCAATGCGTCGGGCGTGAACGACGGGGCCTGCGCGCTGCTGCTGGCCTCCGAGAGGGCGGCCAATGCCCACGGGTTGAAGCCGAAGGCCAGGGTCCTGGCCATGACCGCCGCGGGGGTCGCGCCGCGCATCATGGGCATCGGTCCCGCGCCGGCAGCAAGAAAGCTGCTCGAACGCACCGGCATCGCCTTGGAGGCAGTGGACGTGATCGAGCTGAACGAGGCCTTCGCCGCACAGGTGCTGGCGGTGCTTCGTCAACTGGGCATAGCCGACGACGCGCCGCGCGTCAACCCCAACGGCGGCGCGATCGCGATCGGTCATCCGCTGGGCGCGAGCGGCGCCCGGCTGATCGCCACCGCGACGTATCAGCTCGCGCGCACCGGCGGTCGCTACGCGCTGTGCACGATGTGCATCGGCGTCGGACAGGGGATCGCCGTGATGATCGAGCGGGTGTAAGTGGTCAATCAACGTGTGACGCAAGGAGGAGAAATCATGTCTCGAAAACAGAGGACCAAGAAGACAGCGGTCGAAGCGCGCCGCAAGTTCCTGAAGGTCGCCGGCGCCGGCGGCGCGGCCGCGGCGTTCGGTGTGGTGACGTTGTCCGGCCGGCAGGTACAGGCGGCCTCGTTCGACGGCGAATACGACATCGTGGTCTGCGGTGGTGGCGGGGGAGGGCTGCCCTCCGCGCTGTTCTCCCGCTGGCTCGGCAACAAGGTGCTGGTGCTTGAAAAGGCCGGGACCCTCGGCGGTACGTCGTTCAAGGCGGCCTATTGGTACTGGGTGCCGAACAACATGGCCATGCGCAAGGCGGGAATGGAGGACTCCAAAACCGATTTTCTCAGGTACGTGGCACGATTGAGCGCTCCACAGACCTTCAATCCCGATGCGCCCCGTTACGGATTGTCGGAATGGGAATACTCGATGTGCGAAGCGATCTGGGACAGTGCCGCGGACGCCGCCGAGCTGCTGGCGGAGAAGGGTGCGCTGCCCTACCGGCATGTTGCGCCCGTGCCCGACTACTTCGCGGAAATGGGCTACAAGGGCAATACGGGGCGCGTGCTGTTTCCGAAAGACGGCTCGGCTTCGATGTCCGACGGCGGACGCGTGGCTACGCGCACGCTCAGCGCGGCCTGCCGGCGTGACGGTGTGGACATCAAGACCGGTCATCGCGTGCAGCGCGTGATCCGCAACGACAAGGGCGAGGTCATCGGCGTCGAGGCGGGCGTCGAGGGCGGTGGCGTATTTCGGGCGCGCGCCCGCAAGGCCGTCATCTTTGCCACTGGCGGCTTCACCCACGATCCGGAGCTGCGCAAGAACTTCCTGAGCATCCCCGTCTACGGCGGTTGCGCCGCAATGACCAATGAAGGGGATTTCGTGCGGATCTCGAGCACGCTCGGCGTGCAGCTGCGCAACATGAACTACGCCTGGATGTGCCCGATCTCGCTCGACAAGGCGATCGCGCGCGACCCATCCCTCAGCGGCATGTTCTCGGTTGCGGGCGATTCGATGATCTTCGTCGACAAGCGCGGCAGGCGCGTTGTCAATGAAAAGCTGCAGTACAACGAGCTGGCCCAGAAATTCTTCGAATGGGACGGAGCCAAAGCGGAATTTCCCTACTTGGTCCTGATCTCCATCTGGGATCAGCGCTCACAGGACCACTCCGCCAGTCCGGAATACGGGCGGCTGATCGTGCCGCCGGGCACCGACGACCGCCACGTGATCAAGGGCAACACGCTCGAGGAGCTGAGCGCCGGAATCGATGCGCGAATGCAAAGGTATGCCCCGTACATCGGCGGCATGCGCATCAGCGCGGATTTCGTGTCCAACCTGAAAGCGAGCATCGCGCGCTTCAACGAGTTCGCCAGGACCGGCAAGGATCTCGACTTCGGGCGGGGCGACCGGCCGGTCGAGCAGCTGTTCAATGGCCCGGTCAAGGAAGAGCCGGGTCGCAAGAATCCCACGATGTGGCCGATCAGCGATCAGGGACCGTATTACGCGGCGCTGTGCACGGGCGGCACCCTGGACACCAAGGGTGGACCGAAAACCAATGCCAATGGGCAGGTGCTCGATGTCAACGACAAACCCATTCCCGGCTTGTATGGCGTGGGTAACTGCGTGGCATCGGCATCGGGCCGCGCCTACTGGGCGGGGGGCGCGACGCTGGGACCGATCATTGCCTTCGCCTACCGCGCCGCCAGCACCGCGAACAAGGAACCGCTCAAGGTCTGACAGGGCGGAAATCCGGAGGCGCGGGCGAATGCCCGCGCCTTTAGTGGGGCGTGGCGACACCATCAACGCAGGGAACGAAAGGCACTATGTTTATGAGGTACAAGTCTGTGCGATGCGCTGGAGTGGCCGCGACGCTGGTTTGCAGCGTCACCCTCGGCACACCTTCGTTTTCCGCCGAAGATCTGGCTGCGGGACGCGATCTGGCGATCAGCCACTGCAGCCAGTGCCACACATTCGGCAAGGGAGAGCCCCACGGGCAGGGGCCCAGTTTGTTCGGGTTGATCGGGCGTGAGGCTGCGGCGATACCGGGATATCGGTTTTCGGAGGGCTATGTGGCAGCGATGAAGGGCAAAGTGTGGGACGCCGCCTTGCTCGACCTCTGGCTCGCGGACACCCTGGCGCTCGCGCCGGGCACCCAGATGATTTACTGGCAGGACGATCCGGAAAAGCGCCATGCGATGATTCGCTATCTCGAATCGCTTCGCTGAGGGGGTGCGTCGATGAGCCCGCGCGCTCTGGATATCATCCGAACCGAACACCGCTCGCTGGCGGCGGTGCTGCACGCACTGCAGTATCTGGCGCGCGGCATCGAGGAGCACGGCGCCGCCCCGGACTACGCCCTCCTGCGCTTGATGGTGGACTACATCGAGTCCTTCCATCAGCGCTTTCATCACCCCAAGGAAGACGAGCATCTGTTCAAGGCCATCCGCAGCCGAACGCACGACGGCGATACGCTTCTGGCGGAGCTCGAAGCCCAGCACGCGGAGGGCGACGGCTGGCTGCAGAACCTGCGCGAGGCGGTGAACCAGTTGCAGGCCTCGGGAGGCCGGGCCACCGCGGAGTTCGCACGTGCCGTCGACGTGTACGCCGACTTCCATTGGAGGCACATGCGCCGGGAGGAGGACGAAGTCATGCCGCTGGCCGAACGCGTGCTGAGTGCCGCGGACTGGACGCAGATCGACGCCGCATTCACCAGCAACGACGATCCGATGTTCGGAGCCGCGCCGCAGGAAAAGTACGCGGCACTGTTCAAACTGATCCTCAGCCAGGCGCCACCGCCGGTGGGTTATGGCGGCAAGGGCTGACGCGACGTCAGTGAAGGTCGAGACACGAAATATCACCACGAAGCACCAAGGCACAAAGGAGCACGAAGAAATCTTGTTCGGGTGTTCCGGTGGCGTAACGGCCTCCAAAGTCCTGCCGATACAGATGAACCGCATCGGAAAGACACGACGTTCAAGTTCTCTTTTCGTTTGTGCCGTGGTGTCTTCGTGGTGAATTCTTGTGGTTGATTGGGAGTGATCAATGAGCGACATGACCGAAGCCAATCTCACCGATGCCGTGCTCGCCAGGCTCGAAGGGGCGGGCGATGCGCGCTTCAAGCAGATCATGACGAGCCTCATCAGGCATCTGCACGCCTTCGTGCGCGAAGTCGAGCTGACCGAAGCGGAGTGGGTCGCCGGCATCCAGTTCCTCACGGCCACCGGGCAGAAGTGCGACGACAAGCGTCAGGAGTACATCCTGCTCTCGGACACACTGGGCGTATCGATGCTGGTGGATGCGATCAATCATCGCAAACCCGGCGGCGCCACGGAATCCACTGTGCTGGGCCCGTTCTATGTCCCGGGTGCCCCGGAGATGCCGCTGGGTGCCGACATCGCACGGGGCGTGGAAGGCGAGCCGACCTATTTTTCCGGCTGCGTGCGCAGTCCCGACGGAAGGCCGATCGCCGGCGCGATGCTGGACATCTGGTCGACCGACGGCGAGGGATGGTACGACGTGCAGAAACCCGGCGCGGCGCTGCGCGCGCGGGCCCGCATCCGGAGCGATCCGCAGGGGCGGTATGCGTTCTGGACCGTCAAGCCGGTGAGCTATCCCATTCCGACCGACGGCCCGGTGGGCAGGATGCTGCTGAAGATGGGGCGCCATCCCTACCGGCCGGCGCACACGCACATGATCGTGTCCGCACCCGGCTACGAGCCGGTGACCACGCATGTGTTTGTCGAAGGCGACCCCTATCTGCAATCCGACGCCGTGTTCGCGGTGAAGGAGTCGCTCGTCGTACCTTTCGTGCGGCATGAGCCCGGCGTGGCGCCGGACGGCAGGCGCATGGACAGGACCTATTACACGGTGAGCTACGACTTCGGCCTCGCGCCGGTCTAATGATGGAAGACAGGATCCGATCCGGGCTTATTCTTAGTCCAGTCCGATGAACGATTGGCGCGAAGCGGCCCATGCGCCCGCAACAGGCACGCCGCTATGCCGTCTGGAAGAGGTGCCCGACGGCGGTGGCCACGAGGTCAGCTTCGGAGGAGGGCCGGAGCCCTTCCGCATCCTGCTGCTGCGGCTCGGCGAAGATGTGTTCGCCTATCACAATCGCTGCCCGCACTTCTCGCTGCCGCTGAACTACGAGCCGCAGGTGTTTCATGTCTACGACCGCGAATACCTGATGTGCGCCCACCACACGGCGTTGTTCAAGGTCGCGAGCGGGGAGTGCTTCGACGGCCCGTGCGCCGGTCAGCGGCTGACCGCCATTCCGGTGCGTATCGAGGAAGGAATGGTCAGCGTCGCCTGACTTCAACCTGAAGAAGCTCCTCTGCCTCGTCGCCTGGCTTTGCAGCAGGCGCCTCGGCATCCGCTCCGTCTTATGGCTTCGGCACACTCGCTGCGCGAATGTGAGTCTCCACCCAAAGAAGGCGCGGATGCTCGTAATTCTGAGGAATCAATTCTCCAAGAGACTTCTGAGCATCCACGCCGTCTTTTCATGGACCTGCATGCGCTGGGTGAGCAGATCGGCGGTGGGTTCGTCGGAGGCCTTTTCCACGATCGGGAAGATCTCGCGCGCGGTGCGAACGACTGCCTCCTGGCCCTTGACCAGCGTGCGGATCATTTCCTCCGCCGAGGGCACGCCTTCGACTTCCTTGATCGAGCTGAGCTTCGAGTAGGCGGCATACGAACCCGGCGCGGGGAAACCCAACGCACGGATCCGCTCCGCGATCAGGTCGACCGCCGCCGCCAGCTCGGTGTACTGCTGCTCGAACATCAGGTGCAGCGTGTTGAACATCGGGCCGGTGACGTTCCAGTGGAAGTTGTGCGTCTGCAGGTAAAGCGTGTAGGTGTCGGCCAGCAGCTTGGACAGACCCTGCGCGATCTGCGCGCGGTCCTTCTCGCCGATACCGATGTCGATGTTCTGCGAAACACCGCGCGAAGCATTTGCCTTGGTGTCCATTCTCGGTTCTCCTTTCTTCGAGACATCTACGGATTCAATCCAGTACCGTGTCCAGAATCATCATCAATACGAAGCCACAGATCAAGCCGATGGAGGACTCGCGCTCGTGGCCCATGCGGTGCGACTCCGGAATGACCTCGTGGCTGACGACGAAGATCATCGCGCCGGCGGCGAATCCAAGCCCCCAGGGCAGGATCGCTTCCGAGGCGCCGAGCATGCCCGCGCCGAGCGCACCGCCGAGCGGTTCCAGCACTCCGGTGGCGGCCGCCGCCGCCGCGGCGAACGGGGCCGGGTAACCGACGCTGGCCAGCGCAAGCGCCACCACGAGCCCTTCCGGAATGTTCTGTGCCGCGATGCCGAGCGCGAGCGCGACCCCGTTGGCAACGTTGCCGCCGCCGAACCCCACCCCGACGGCCAGGCCCTCGGGAAAGTTATGCAGCGCGACAGCCGCTACGAACAGCCAGATGCGCTTGAGTTCCGTCGCCCTCGCCCTTTCTGCACCTTTCAGGAAGTGTTCGTGCGGCAAGAAGCGGTCGAGCAGGAGCATCGCCAGTGCGCCGAGCAGGATACCGCCCGCCACCAAGCCGACGCCCGCACCGCGGCTTCCGGCCAGCTCCGTTCCGGCCTCGATGCCGGGCAGGATCAGGGAAAAGGCCGAGGCAGCGAGCATCACGCCGGCGCCGAACCCGAGCATCGTGTCCTGCGCGCGGCTCGACACCCGGCGTACCAACAGCACCGGAACCGCGCCCAGCGCAGTGGTCGCGGCCGTCACCGCTGTGGCGACCAGCGCCGGCACGAGCGCCGGATTCGCGGCAATCCAGCGCAGCAGCGCCGAGATCGCCTCGGCAGTCAGCGCGACGAGTCCAGCCGCCAGGATCAGGAAGCCCGCGATGCGCCGCGCACCCGGCGTCGGCCGCCCGGCGAGCCGGCGTCCCGCGTGGATCAAGGCTGCAGTCATGTGCGGTCCTCCATTCGGCCCGACCTGTGCCGGGCCACGCGGACAAGATAGGGGCGCAAGCCCAATCGATCCAATGAGAAAAATCTGACATACCGATCGCAATCGGCGATCAAAGGCCCACGTTGCTCGCCGAGTCCGTGCGCGGCCCGAAGCGGCTGCGGGAGATGCGGAGGCGGCCCAGGGCCGAGCGGGATTCAGCGCCGGCGCTGTGCGGCGAAGTCCGCCGGGCGGCAGACCGCGTCAGTCGTAGCGGATGTATCGGTAGCGCTCGTCTTCGTTCGGCGTGCCTTCGAGCGGTCCGCCTTCCTGGCCGGGCTGCCACTGGATCACTTCCTCGATCTTCGTGGCCAGCGCGAAGTCCTTGTCGGTCACGCCTTTGGCACTGTGCGTGGACAGTTTCACGACGACGGAGGAGTAGGACACCTCGAGGTCCGGATGGTGCCAAGCCGCCTCGGCCAGATGACCGATGGCGTTGACCACCATCAACGTTGCCTTCCAGCCGGCCGTGTGAAATCTTCTGCAGATGCAGCCTTCGGCGTGCGTCCAGTGCCGCAGGCTGCCCGTGAGGCGTTGCCTGATTTCCTGTTCGCCGTAAACCCTTTCCATCGCATCCCTCCGCCGCCGGCGTTTGATCGGTGTCTCGCCGCAGGCATTGTAGCTGCGCGGCGAACGGCGGGTGGGTTTCGCGTTCCGCTTCGGAGGGTGGAGGAAGCTGGAGCGTCTGGCGCCAGAAGGCGCCGGCTACGCTCGAGCAGATCGCCACCGCGGCCCGGCCCGTTTTCTTCCTTGCGCAAGCCGGGGTCAAGCGCGATTTCAAGCAACGCCGCCCGTGCGCGAGGCTTGGCGCGCGCCTTCGATTTGAGTCTGCATATCGTCAAGCGGCACGTGGCGAACATCCTCAACAAACTCGACCTGTCCTCGCGCGCAGGCGGCGGCCTGGCTGCACGCGCGTCGCTGATCGCAGCGTGCTTGCCTTACGAACCCGGTTCCACGCGCAGCCAGATTGTCACCGGGCCGTCGTTGGTCAGCGTAACCTGCATAGGGGCGCCAAATTGGCCGCCGGCAACCGGCGAGTGCAGCTTGCGCGCCCGCGCCAGCAGATAGTCGAACAGCACCCGGCCTTCCTCGGGCGGTGCGGCCGCAGTGAAGCTCGGGCGATTGCCCTTGCGGGTGTCGGCGGCCAGGGTGAACTGCGGTACCAGGAGCAGTGCGCCGCCGACCTGCACGAGGCTCAAGTTCATCTTTCCTTGCGCGTCGCCGAACACGCGGAGGTTAAGCAGCCGTTCCAGCAACCGGTCGGCCTGCGCGCGAGCGTCGCCGCGCTCGGCACACACGAGGACCATGAGTCCCGGCCCGATTTCGCCTACGGTTCGCCCATCGACTTCCACGCGCGCCTGCGTGACACGCTGTAGCAGTCCGATCACCTGGCTCGACCTCCCTGCTGTGGCTCATGATGCCATTGTGACTGTCCGTGCCGTTGCTCCCAGGATCGGCGGCCGAAGCCGGGCAGAACCGGCCGCGGCGCGCGATCGCCGCGCATCCGCGCTTTACCACATCGCGGGACCCACGATGCTCGCAAGGCTGATGCCGACCGCAGGCCGGTTTGTCCAGCTCGGTGCAAAAGCTCTCGGCGGTGCGCCGGACGCGGCGGGCCCATTTCGACTGGACGTGGGTCCCGACGATTCCTTGCGCCGCGGCCATTGCGGCGCTCACTTACTTCGTCGGCGGCTTCGTTCCCTGACGACTGCCCGCGCGCGCCTCGCGCACGGGGTCGGGGGCTTCGCTGGTGTGTCGGGGCTCCTGTGCCCAGAACCGCTCCATCGCAACGAAGGTGTAGGAAGCCGACCAGCCGATCAGCAGCAGGCCGATCAAGGTCTCGGAGCCGGCGATCAACTGCAACGGGCCGGCCGGCGTGATGTCGCCGAACCCGAGCGACGTGAAGGTCTCCGCCGAGAAATAGAGGCTGTCGAGAAAGCCCACTTGGGCCACGCCCTTGAACGCGCCGATCGACAGCCCGTTCACGAACCCGAGGTAGGTGAGCGCATACAACAGCACCTGCGCCGCGTGCGAGAAGAACGTTGCGACGATCACCAGAATGAGTTTCGCTCGTGGCGCGATGCGCACAGCCGGAAGCGCAGTGGACAGCGCGCGCAATACCTCGTAGTGGACGACGGTAGCAACCAGGAGAAGAATCACACAGGCGGCGGCGGCAAGAAACATGGGTCCTCCTCATAGAATACGCATCGGGCGCGGGCTCGAGGTATGGGCCCGAAGAAACTGATGGCCGTCAGTTCGGGTGGACGTCAGCGACCAATTGTGCACGATCGGTGCGCGCCGACGGGAGGAACTCATGGCAAAGCAATCGGACAGGACCGCGGTGGCTACGCTCGCGGGAGGCTGCTTCTGGTGCCTCGAAGCGGTGTACGACCGGCTCGAAGGCGTGATCAGCGTGGAATCGGGATACATGGGTGGTCACACCCCAAACCCTACTTACAAGACGGTGTGCGACGGGGACACCGGGCACGCCGAAGTCGTGCGCATTACCTATGATCCGGCAGTGATCCCGTATCGGGCTTTGCTGGAAGTGTTCTTCTCCATCCACGACCCGACCACCCTCAACCGCCAAGGCAACGACGTGGGCACCCAGTATCGCTCCGCCATTTTCTATCATTCGCCCGAACAGAAGGCCGAAGCCGAGCGGATGATCCGTCAGCTCGCCGAACAAAAGGCCTTTCCCGACCCGATCGTGACCGAAGTCGTGCCCGCGACCGAGTTCTACATGGCCGAGGGTTATCACCAGGAATATTTCGAGAACAACCCGAACCAGCCCTATTGCCAGTTCGTGGTCGCGCCCAAGGTCGCCAAGTTCCGCCAGAAATGGGCGAGCCGGCTGAAGCGCAACGCCTGAACGCTGGCGCGCCGTGGCCTTGATTCCCGGCGCAGGCGGCATCCGGTTCATAATGGAGCCACTCGGCCGAGCCCGGCCGGGTCTACCTGGAGTCAAGTCTTGAAGCGGGATCCATCTGCCGCGGGCGATCGATCTGCCGCGCTCGAAGCCTCCGGCGGTATCGAGGGGCGGCTGCGCCGCTTGGAAGAGATCAACCGCAGCCTGGAGCATGAGGTCGTGCAGCACCGCAAGGCGGCGGAACTGGCGCGCGGCCAGTCGGAGATGCTCATCCAGTCGCTGAATTTTCTGGCGGCCGAATCCAATCTCGACAAGTTTCTGGGCCACGTGCTGAAGGTCACGGTGCAGCAACTGCGCGGGGTGGGCGGCACGCTCTGGTTCCCGGATCCTGTCACCGGTACCACCCGACTGCACCTCGAATATGTCGACTCGCGCATCATTCCGGCCTCCGAATCCCATCATCCCGCGGTTTCGCATCCGCTACCCGTTGGTGGCCGTCCGGTGTCGACCTTTCCCACCGATCGCGCGGAAACCTATGTGCTCTGGCGGGAAGTGTCGGGCATGCCGGAGGAGAACCGCGCCTACATCCAGTCGCTTGGCGTGCGGACACTGCTGACCGTGCCGATGCTGCTGGGGATGGAGACGGTCGGCTGGATCTGCGTGCGCAGCAGCGATCCCGATCCCACCGAGCTTGAGCGCAAGACCTATCTGGCCGAGGCGCTCGCGGGTCAGGCCACGCTCGCGGTGCAGATGGCGCGGCTGCACGAGCAGGCGCGCCAGGCCGCGGTGCTGGAGGAGCGCAACCGCATCGCCCGCGACATCCACGACACGCTCGCCCAAGGATTAACCGGCGTCATCGTGAACCTGGAGGCCGCCAGCCGCAATCTGAAGAAGCACAACATGGATGTCGCGCTCGAGCATATCGAGCACGCGCGCAGCCTGGCCCAAGCCGGTCTGGGCGAAGCCCGTCTTTCTGTCAGGGCGTTGCGCCCGGACGCGCTGCAACAAGCCGATCTCGCGCATGCGCTGCAGTCGCTGACGCGCGACGTCCAGACCAGCGGAACGCTGAGCGCACGCTTCGCGATGATCGGCGAGAAGGCATCCCTGCCGGGAGACGTGGAGAGCGAACTGCTCAGGATCGCGCAGGAAGCCGTGACAAACGTGCTCAAGCATGCGCGTGCACGACAGGTCGAGCTGAAGCTGTCGTTCGGCGCGGATGCGGTGAGCCTGACCATCGCCGACGACGGCGTCGGTTTCAATGCGACGGCCCATCACGACGGCTTCGGCCTGCTGGGCATGCGCGAGCGGGCGGAACGCATTGGCGCGCGATTGCTGGTCGGCAGCCGCAGCGGGCAGGGCACGCGCGTGGAAGCCGTGTGGTCGAGGAGCAACCTGCGCGATGCGTGAACCCGAACGATCGGGCACGCCCCTGATGGAGCGCAAGTCGGATCCGCGCAAGATCAGGGTCTTGATCGCCGACGATCATGCCCTGGTACGGCGCGGGTTCGCCGCGATCATCAATATGGAAGACGACGTGGCTGTCGTGGGCGAGGCGGCCGACGGCGAGGAGGTGGTGGAACTTTGGCGGCAGTTGCAGCCGGACGTCGTGCTGATGGACCTGCGCATGCCGAAGCTGGAGGGCGTCGAGGCCATCAAGCGCATCCGCGCGCAGGATCCCGCCGCGGCGATCATCGTGCTGACCACTTTCGACCACGACGAGGACATCTACGCCGGGCTGCGGGCCGGCGCGAAGGCCTATCTGCTGAAGGATGCCCAGCCCGAAGAGCTGTTCCGCTGTATCCGGGCGGTCCGGGCCGGCGAGGCATACCTCCAGCCCAAGGTGGCGGCGAAACTGGCGCAGCGCGTCCAGGAGGAGCCGTTGACCGAGCGGGAAGTCCAGATTCTGAAGCTGCTGGCGGAGGGAAAGAGCAATCGCGCCATCGGGCAGGCGCTGTTCATCACCGAAAGCACCGTAAAAAGCCATCTCAAGAGTCTGTTCGTCAAGCTCGACGTCACGAGCCGCGCCGAGGCGATCGCGCTCGCCGCCAAGCGCGGATTGGTCAAGTTCTAGGACTCAACGCATCGCCGCCTTTCGACTCACCCGAAAGGGGCAGACGCAGCTCCCACGAAGGGAGCCGGGGAATTCGTTCGTCCGCCGGATGTACCGCTCGCGCGGCGGAATCAAAATCGGGGCCAGCATCGAGGTCCTTCCGCCAAAGAGCGAGACCGCAGGCCCGCGCCCTTGCGGCGCATGTTCAAGCGTCATGACCAAAAAAGTCGCGTATTCCGTGCCGAGACGGACCCGCCGCCGAAGCATCGCTTGTGCCGGGGGCGTGGACTGCCCATGTCGGTGACTTCCTGGTTGCGACTGTCCGCGGCGGTCGATGCGCTCAATCGCCGCGTGGGCCGCTACGTGAGCTGGCTGATCCTGGGCATGACGGCGATCAGCGCCCTGAACGCGCTGTCCCGAAAGTTGCTGAACTACAGCTCGAACGCGTTCCTGGAAGTCCAGTGGTACTTGTTCGCGGCGGTGTTCATGCTGGCCGCCGGCTACACGCTGCTCAGCAACGAGCACGTGCGGGTGGACATCCTGAACACCCGGTTGCGCCTTCGCGCGCGACTGTGGATCGAAATCATCGGAACGGTCTTCTTTCTCTGGCCGTTCACGCTCCTGATCCTGTGGTACGGATGGCCCTACTTCGTGCTCTCCTACAGAACCGGCGAGTGGTCCCTCAACGCCGGTGGCCTCATCATTTGGCCGGTGAAGCTGCTCATTCCGCTCGGCTTCCTGCTGCTCTTCCTGCAGGGCGTTTCCCAGTTCATCAAGCTGGCCGCTGCCCTGCGCGGCCGGTCCGATCCGCGGCCGCTGCTGGAGCGGCACAGCCCGCTCGACGACGAGGTCAGGGCGATGTTTGGCGATCAGCGAGATGGCGGGAGCGCTCGGTGACCGGCTGGCTCGTGGAGAACATCGGGCCGCTGATGTTCGCCGGCCTGGTGGTGTTCCTGCTGCTTGGGTATCCCGTGGCATTCGCGCTGTCCGCGGTCGGCTTGCTGTTCGGGTTCATCGGCGTAGAGCTCGGCCTGCTGCACGCGGAGCTTTTGCAGGCGCTGCCACAGCGCATATACGGGATCATGCAGAACGATACGCTGCTCGCGATCCCGTTCTTCACCTTCATGGGGCTGATTCTGGAACGCAGCCGGATGGCCGAGGATCTGCTCGACACGCTCGGCCAGCTCTTCGGCCCCATGCGCGGCGGTCTGGCGTACGCGGTGGTCTTCGTCGGCGGCCTGCTCGCGGCCACCACCGGCGTGGTTGCGGCTTCGGTGATCGCCATGGGCCTGATTTCTCTGCCGATCATGCTGCGCTACGGCTACGACAAGCGCCTGGCCACAGGGGCGATCGCCGCGTCTGGGACGCTGGCGCAGATCATTCCTCCTTCGCTGGTGCTGATCGTCATGGCGGACCAGCTTGGCAGGTCGATCGGCGATCTGTACCGGGGCGCACTGGTTCCGGGGCTGACGCTGATGGGCCTGTACGCGGTCTATGTATTCTTCGTGAGCCTGTTTCGTCCCGCTCACGCACCGGCTCTGCCGGCAGCCGCGCGAACGCTGCGCGGAGCACAGCTTGGTCGCCGAATCGCAGTTTCGCTTGTGCCTCCCGTCGTGCTGATCTTTCTGGTGCTGGGGACGATCTTCATCGGGGTGGCAACGCCGACCGAGGGCGGGGCCATGGGCGCCTGCGGCGCGCTTGCGCTGGCCGCCGCCAAAAGGCGGCTGACGTTGAGTGTCCTGCGCCAGTCGATGGACACCACTGCCAAGCTGTCCTGCTTCGTGATGTTCATCCTGATCGGCTCGACCGTGTTCGGCCTGGTGTTTCGCGGCGTCGACGGCGACCTGTGGGTGGAACACCTGCTCACCGGCTTGCCCGGCGGTGTGGTCGGGTTTCTGGTCGCGGTCAACGTGCTGGTATTCCTGCTGGCCTTCTTCCTCGACTACTTCGAGCTTGCGTTCATCGTCGTGCCCCTGCTCGCGCCGGTAGCGGAGAAACTGGGCATCGATCTGGTCTGGTTCGGGGTGCTGCTCAGCGTGAACATGCAGACCTCGTTTCTGCACCCGCCGTTCGGCTTCGCCCTCTTCTACTTGCGCAGCGTGGCTCCGCAGGAGGTGCGCACCGGGCACATCTATTGGGGCGCCGTGCCGTTCGTGTGCATCCAGCTCTTCATGGTGGGGCTGTTGATCGCGTTTCCGCACCTCGCGACCGTCGGGCACCGCGAGCTCGATGCGAGCACGCAGATCAGACTGGAGGCACCGGTGAGCAACGAATTCGATTCGGCCCCAATGATCTTCGAGGTGCGCCCCGAGGACCTGGAGAACTATTGGGGCACCCCCAATGACGGGCCACGACGGTGATGGATAGGCGATCGTTCGTGAACCGAGCTTGCGCTGGGCTTGCCGTGGCAGGCGCCTGCCCTGCGGCGCCGGTGGCCGCACAGACGGAGCCGGCGGTGCGCTGGCGCATGGCGTCGAGCTTCCCGAAGAGCCTGGACAACATCTTCGGAGCTGCCGAAACCCTGACCGAGCGGGTACGGCTGCTCACCAACGGGCGTTTCGAGATCCGGGTGTTCGCTGCGGGCGAGCTGGTTCCCGGGTTCCAGGTGCTCGATGCCTGCCAGCAGGGGACGGTCGAATGCGGGCAAACTCAGGGCTTCTATTACATCGGCAAGAACAGGGCGTTCGCCTTCGACAGTGCGCTGCCCTTCGGGCTGAACTCGCGCATGCAGAACGCCTGGCTCTACTACGGCGGAGGGCTCGAGCTGGTGCGCGAACTGTATCGCGAGCACAACACCATGATCTTCCCAGCCGGCAATACCGGAGTGCAGATGGGCGGGTGGTGGCGCGAGCAGCTCGGCAGCGTGGCGGATTTGCGCGGCAGGAAGGTGCGCATTCCGGGTATCGCTGGAGAAATCATGGCACGCCTCGACGCCGTCCCGCAGACCATTCCTGGCAGCGACATCTATCCGGCGCTCGAGAAGGGCGCCATCGACGCTGCGGAGTGGGTGGGCCCCTACGACGACGAGAAGCTCGGTTTCTATCGCGTCGCGCCGCATTACTACTTTCCCGGCTGGTGGGAAGGGTGCTCGTGCATCTCCTTCATCGTGAACCTGTCCGAGTGGAACAAGCTGCCGCCCGCCTATCGCGAGGCATTCGCCACCGCCGCCGCCGAGGCCAACGTACGCATGGTCGCGGCCTACGACGCAAGAAATCCGCCAGCGCTCGCGCGACTGGTGCAGCGCGGCGTGAAGCTGCACCCCTATCCGAAAGACGTGATGGCCGCCGCGTTCAAGGCGGCAAGCGACCTGTACGAGGAAGAGGCCGCGGCCAATCCGGTGTTCCGCCGTTTCTATCAGTCATGGAAGACGTTTCGTTATGCGCAGTACCAGTGGTACCGGATCGCGGAAGCGCCCTTCAGCAATTTCATGGCGGGGCAGCGGCTGCCGTTCAGGTGAGGAGGTTCGGTGCGATGTCCGCCATCGGGAATTCCGGCTCGTTCGAACGGGTGTGCAGCCGTGTGCACGAGTGCGCGGGCAAGGATGGGTGAACGCACAGCAGCGCTGTCCGGGTCACGGGCAGCGGACGCACGTTCCGCTCTGGATTGGCCCATGCAGGACCACGGGCCGTTTTGAAAGTGCAACTCGAAAGGGGGTTCAACAGCCATGCCTAAACTGAGCATCAATGGACAAAGCCACTTCACCGATTCGCCGCCGGACACGCCGCTGCTCTGGGTGCTGCGCGAAGACCTGGGGCTGACGGGAACCAAGTACGGCTGTGGAATCGCCGTTTGCGGGGCCTGCACGGTCCACGTCAACGGCCAGGCAGTGCGCTCCTGCGTGGTCAAGGTCGGCGACGTCGAGGGCGCGGTCATCACCACGATAGAAGGCTTGCACCCCGCGGACCAGCATCCCGTGCAGCAGGCCTGGATCGAACACCAGGTCCCGCAGTGCGGTTATTGCCAGTCCGGGCAGATCATGCAGGCGGCCGCGCTGCTGGCGGTCAATCCCAACCCCACGAACGAGGAGATCGTGGCGCACATGAACGGCAACCTGTGCCGCTGCGCGACCTATCCGCGCATCGTGGGCGCCGTGCGCCGCGCCGCAGAGATCATGAAGGAGGGCCGGAAGAATGTCTGACGTCAATACTCAGAACAACCACGAAATCACCCGCAGGGAATTTCTGGTCCGCTCCGCGGTGATCGCGGGCAGCGGTTTCCTCAGCATCGGCCTGCCCGGTTTCCTCGCTCCGAGGGACGCCGAGGCCGCGATCGCCACGCAGTCGTTTACGCCGTCGATCTGGTTCACCATCACACCGGACGGCAAGACCACGATGCACATCATCAAGGCCGAGATGGGTCAGCACATCGGCACCGCGCTGGCGCAGATCATCGCCGAGGAACTGGAAGTGAAGTGGGAGGACGTGCGGCTGGACACGCCGCTGGAAAGCGTCGAGAACTTCGCGGTCTTTGGCCTCGCGTACACGGTCAACAGCGGCAGCGTGACCACGGAGTTCGACCGCCTGTCGCGCGCCGGCGCTGCAGGGCGCATCGCGCTGGTCGAGGCCGGTGCGAGATTGCTCGGCGTGCCGCCGTCCGGATGCTACGCGGCGATGAGCCGGGTCTTCGACAAGGCGAGCGGGCGATCGGTCGGATACGGAGAGATCCTGCAGAAGGTCAAAATCGATCGCAAATTCTCCTACCCGGAAGAGTTCAAGAAGATTGCCCTGAAGCCGCGCGGACAGTACAAGGTGATCGGCAAGTCCATCCCCGCGCTCGACATCCCGGCCAAGACCAACGGGCAAGCGAAGTATGGCATCGACGTGCGCCTGCCGGGCATGTGCTACGGCGCGCTGATGATCCCTCGCACCCGCTATGCGTCCAAGGTGCTCAGCATCGACGAGCGCGAAGCGAAGAAGATCCCGGGCTTCATCAAGGCGGTCAGGATTGACGACTCGATGGGCAAGTGCACCGGATGGACGGTCGCGCTGGCCGAATCCTTCCCGGCCGCGGTGAAGGCGACCAAGGCGCTCAAGGTCAACGTCGATCCTGGGCCTTACGGCAACTTGAGTCTGTCCGACATCATGGAAGAGTTCTCGGAGATGTCGAAGAACAACGAGGCTTCTGCGGCCTGGGTGCTGGAGGGCGACGTGGACAAGGCGCTCGCTCAGGCGCAAAAGGTGCTGGAGATGGAATACAGCACCGACATGGTATGTCACGCGACGATGGAGCCGATCAGCGCCACGGTGCACCAGTCCGCCGATGGGGCGTGGCACGTCTACACCGGTACGCAGAGCACTTCGTTCGCGCGCATGACTTTGACCGCGTATCTGTCGAAAGTGCTGAACAAGAAGGCGGAGGAGATCAAGGTCTACGTTCACCAGTACGTGCTCGGCGGCGGGTTCGGAGGAAAACAGGATTACGACGACATTCTCGCCGCGGCGTACTGCGCAAAAGAGGTCGGACGGCCCGTGAAGCTCATCCAGACGCGCGAGTCGCAGTTCGCCACCAGTTTCCCGCGCACGCCGACTTACCACCGGCTGCGGGCCGGCCTCAGGGACGGCCAGCTCGTTGCGATGAACCACGACATCGTGTGCGGATGGATGGGGCCGCGCTTTGCAGTCGGCAAGAAATACGGGTCCGACTGGCTGCAACTCGATTCCTGGGACGAGAAGAAACAGGACATCGATCAGTGGTCCATCGGTGGCAGCGATCACTGGTACTACGTGCCCAATCACCGCGTGCGTGCTTGGAACAGCGATCGCACCACGTGGGCGGTACAAGCCTCGGCGCTGCGCACCGTTTCCAACTCGTACAACATGTTCGTGGTCGAGTCGTTCATGGACGAAGTGGCGCACGCACTCGGGCGCGATCCGCTCGAGTTCCGCCTGTCGCTGTTGAACGGCAAGGGCGGCAATCGCGGTATCCCCAACGCGGGCTATCCGACGGGCACCGGATCCGACTATTACATGGATCAGTTGTGGATCTCGTTACCCTGGACCAAGGAGGGCAGCTGGATTCCGTACGAGTCCGCTACGGTCGGCGGGGCGCTGCGGCTGGCGAACTGCCTGCGGGTCGCGGCGGGCAAGGTCGGCTGGGGCCGGCGCCTGCCGCCCAACACGGGGCTGGGCCTCGCGGTGTCCTCCGCCGAAGAGCGGCAAAGCCCGACCTGGGTGGCCGGCGCGGCCGAGGTCGCGGTCGATCCAAAAACCGGCAAGTACCGCATCAACAAGCTCAGCATCGCAATGGACATGGGCACGTGCATCAATCCGCTCAACGCCACCGCCCAGATCCAGGGCGCGGCACTATGGGGTGCGAGTCAGGTCATGTCGGAGCGTCTGACCTACAAGAACGGCGCGATCGAGCAGACCAACTTCCACGAGTACCAGACGATCCGCCTCGCGGATGTGCCCGAGATCGATGTCGAGATCATCCAGAGCGGGCATCATCCGAGCGGGGTGGGCGAGCCGGCCTCGACGGTCGTGGCGCCCGCGGTGGCCAATGCCATCTTCAATGCCGTGGGAGCGCGCGTGCGCCATATGCCGATCACGCCTGCCGCGGTGCTGGAGGCGATGAAGCGCAAAGCCTGATTCGGCGCAACGGCGGACAGGGTCTCGCGACCGAAAGGTCGCCAGACCCTGTCAATGACGATTGAGAATCGCGGATGGCATGGCGGGGCTCGCGCGTGCGATTGCCGTCTGCCTTCCGGGAGCGGGACATGTCTGACGACATTCTGAGCCTGACGGCCGCCGAACTCGTAGAGCATTACCGCCAGCGGCGCCTGTCTCCGGTGGAAGTCGTGCGAGCGGCGCTGCAGCGCATTGCCGCTCTGAATCCGATCTACAACGCGTTCGTGCTGGTGGACGAAGCGCGGGCCCTGAAGGATGCACGTGAATCGGAAGCGCGCTGGATGCGCGGCGCGCCGGCCGGTCTGGTGGACGGCGTGCCGGCCACGGTCAAGGACCTGATCGTCACGCAGGGCTGGCCGACCTTGCGCGGTTCGCGCACCATCGATCCGAAGCAAGAATGGAACGAGGATGGCCCGCCGGTGGCGCGAATGCGGGAGCAGGGGGCGGTTTTCCTGGGCAAGACCACGACGCCCGAGTTCGGATGGAAGGGCGTGACCGACAGCCCGCTTACCGGGGTCACCCTCAACCCCTGGGATGCCAGACTCACCCCGGGAGGAAGCAGCGGAGGCGCGGCGGTCGCCGCGGCTTTCGGAATGGGTGTTCTGCATATTGCCACCGACGGAGGCGGCTCGATCCGGATCCCGGCCGGATTCTGCGGATTGTTCGGATTCAAGCCGACCTTCGGGATCGTGCCAGTGCATCCACACTCGCCAGCGCTGACGCTTTGGCATCAGGGGCCGATCTCGCGCACGGTGGCCGACGCCGCGCTGATGCTCACCGTTATCGCGCGTCCTGATCCGCGCGACTGGTACCAGGCGCCGGCGCTCGATATCGACTACCGCAAGGATCCGGACGCCGGTGTCAGGGGCCGCCTGCGAATCGCGTACAGCCGGGCTCTCGGTTACGCCCGGGTCGATCCGGAGGTCGCAATGCTGGTCGAGCGGGGCGTGCGCGTTTTCGAGTCACTGGGCGCGATCGTGGAAGAAATCGACCTTGCGCTCCAGGACCCGATTTCGATCATGCGCCCGCTGTGGTCGGTGGCTCTGGCCATGGCCGTTGCGCCAATGACACCCGAGCAGCGTGCGCTGGTTGATCCGCCGCTGCTGGAACTGGCCGAGCCGGGGATGCGCCTGAGCGCGCTGGAGTACCGGCAGCTGGAGCGCGAGCGCGAGACATTTGCGCGCCGCATGTGCATGCTGCACCAAACCCACGACCTGCTGATCACGCCGCAACTCGCCGTCACCGCCTTCGAGGCCGGTCACGAAGTGCCGCCGGGCTCGGGCTGCAAACGCTGGTGGGAGTGGTCGCCATTTACCTATCCATTCAATCTGTCGCAGCAGCCGGCGGCGACCGTTCCGTGCGGGTTCACCCGTGCTGGCCTGCCGGTGGCGATGCAACTGATCGGCAACAAGTTTTCCGATGCAGTCGTCCTGCACGCCGCCCGCGCCTTCGAGGCGGTGCAGCCTTTCGTCATGCCGAAGATCGACGCCGCGCCCAATAGCCAGCAACTCGCGGCCGCGTCCAGCGTGCACATTCGCTAAAACACAGGCTAAGAGAAGGACGGCTTGCGGTTCAGACCCGACCGCTCAGGAGTGCGGCGAGCTGAGATTATGTCTGCGCATTTTCTCCCACAGGCTCTTGCGGGAGATTCCGAGCGCCTTCGCCGTATCGGCGATCCGTCCGTGATGTTCCTGCAGGGCCGAACTGATGAACGCCCGTTCGCAGCTCGCCAGGAAGCCGTCGAGCGCAGTTTGCCGGTGTGGGTCGGCCTGAGCAGCCTTGTCCTCGATCAGTTCGACCGACAGGATCGGGGTCGAGCTGATGATGCAGGCGCGCTCGATGACGTTTTTCAGTTCGCGGACATTGCCCGGCCATCTGCGACGCAGCAGTTCGGCCTGCGCCAGCGGGTGAATGAGCTTTCGCGGCTCTTTCTGCTGATCGCAGCTTTCCGCGACGAAGCGCGCAGCGAGCCACAGGATATCCTCCGGCCTTTCGCGCAGCGGCGGGATGTTCAGATGAACCAGATTGATGCGGTAGAAGAGATCTTCGCGGAACCGGCCGCGTTGGACTTCAGAAGGCAGATCCTTGTTGGTCGCGCAGATTACCCGGAATTTCGTTTCGACTTCGCTCTCGCCTCCAAGGCGCTTGATTCGCCGTTCCTGAAGAGCTCGTAGCAACTTGACCTGCATTGTGGCCGGTAGGTCGCCGATCTCGTCGAGAAACAACGTTCCGCCGTCGGCCTGCTCGAAAAACCCGCGCTTCATCCTGTCGGCGCCGGTGAAGGCGCCGCGCTCGAAACCGAAGAATTCCGACTCGACCAGGGTTTCCGGCAGCGCGCCGCAGTTGACCGCGATGAACGGCCTGTTTTCTCTTCCTTCGACCACGCAGGCCACCGAGTGGATGTGACGCGCGAGCACTTCCTTGCCGACGCCCGACTCCCCGGTGATCAGAATGCTCGGAGCGCGCGTGGCGATGCGATCGAGCTTTTCGCAGACCTTGCGGGCGGCAGCGGAAACGCCCAGCACGGTTTCGTGGGCAACAGGCGATACTTCCGCCCGCGCGCCGGTGATTGCGCGCACCTTTTCCACCAGCGCGCCGATGTCGAACGGCTTGGTCACGAAGTCGGCGGCGCCGAGCTTCAACAGCTCCACGGCCCTTTCCACTGTCGCGAATGCGGTGATGAAAACGAAAGGCGGCACCAGCGGCTGGTCGCGAATCACTTGGCGGAACACGTCTTCCCCGGGAATGTCCGGAAGGCGCAGGTCGCTGATGACCGCGGCGTAGCGATTGAGCGAGATCGAGCGCAGGGCTGCGGCTCCGGTCGAACACCAGTCGACTTCGAAGCCCTCCAGCCCGAAGCGATCCGACAGGGACTCGCCCATGATCGGATCGTCTTCAATCAGACAAAGCCGGGCTCCTGGCATCGGTTTGAGTCTTGACCGGCAACAGCACCTCAAAAAGCGTATACCCCGGCGCGCTCGAAGTCGATATCGTTCCGCCCAGCTGCGTCACGATCTGATAGCTGACCCACAGCCCCAGGCCGAATGTTCTCCCCGAACCGGTCTTTGCGTCTGGCTGGTAAGGTTCGAACAGCCGCCCGAGCGCGTCCATGGGAATGTGCTGTCCCGAGTTGCAAATCCGGATCGACAGGCGCGCCTCGTCCAACGAAACCTCCACACCGACCTTCCCTTCGTGTTCCACTGCCTTGGCTGCATTGAGCAGGAGATTCAGGCCGAGCTGGCGCACCAGATGCGCGGGAAGCGGAACGGATTCGTTCACCCGCACTTCCCAGGAGAGATGGACTTGCTTGGCGGCGAGTTGAGGCGCAATCAGTGTCTTCAGGTCCTGCCAATCGGCGCCATGCATGGCCGGCGAGTCGATTTTCGCCTCCAGCAGAAGGGCGCCGACCGTAGCTCGAATCTGCGCCAGCCCCCTTCTCAGCAGGCCGAGGGTTTTTTCGGTGAAGGCGTCGACGTTGCCATGCCGCGACAACGTGTCTACCGCGTTGAGCATCCCGCCAAGGGGGTTGTTGATCTCATGTGCAATTCCAGCCGATACCCGTCCCACCGCCGCGAGTCGCTCGGCGACCACTACTTGATGTTCGAGCGCCTCCTTTTCCGCCAGTTGGTTGAGCATGTCGCGGAACTGTCCGGCAAGCTGGCCGATTTCGTCGGAGCCTTTGGGCTCGACGTTGGCCGCGAGCGCTTGCGGAGGTTCGCGCCCCACTTTTGCCATCACGTCGGCCAGTCGCGACAGCGGTTTCGCCATGCGATTGCCCCATATCCACCCGAGCGGCACAAGGATGAGCAAACCCGGCACGCTGATCGCCGCGACTTCCAGAAGCACAAGCGCGACACGGTCATAGAGCCGCTGCGCGTCGTAGGACAGCAGCACGAAACCCAGTGCGCTGCCGTCCTCAGAGATCACCCGCATCGCGCCGGTGGCGTCCTCATCGGAGAAGTACCCCGGAAAATCGAACTGGAACTCCGATTCGTTGCCGGACACGCCTTGCAAAGCGAGCACCATCTCCCTTGGGAGCGAAGCTCGGTCCATGCCGAAGGGGAACTTTTTGGGGCTCGATGAAGCGTAAACCCGTTGCCGCGTATCCAGGACGACAATGTCGCGCAGCGGACTGGACAGGTCCTTCGTGGCAACCGGCGCCCGTACGATCTCGAAGGCTCTCCATAGATCATCCTTGACCAGCGGTTCGCGCACGGTCCAGCTCAGCGTTTTGGCCAGACTGTTGGCGCTGGACTGCATGTCGCGCTTCGCGTCCGCCAGGGCGCGGGTGAGCAATGCCGCGGTCAGCACAATTTCCGTCATCAAAATGACAGCGGTCAGGGCGAGCGGGATCTTGAACCGGTAGCTGAGGTTGGCGAACAATTTCGCTCCTAGAGCAGGTCCCCGACCAGTCTCAGATTGGCTTCGACGCTGGCGAAAAGTTTGTGGGTGCCTCTTTCGAAACCATCGAGGTTCAGCTGCTGTAGCAGGGCGCTCCCGGCCGGGTCATCGTGCATCGACACGAAAGCCCCTTGCAGCGACTGGAAGTCCCTTTCCGGCAGGCTGCGTCGCGCCACGATCGGAGGGAATCCATACTCCCTCGACTTCCATGCGACACGCGTTCCTTCCGTGGTTTTCGGAATCTGTTTGCGCATCGTGTCCCACACATACCCGTCGACCGACCCTCCGTGCGCCAAGCCCAGCGCCACCGCATCCACCACCCGGCGATGCGAGAAGGTAAAGAAACTCTTCAGGAAGAAACGATTGGGAGTCTCCTTGGCGTGGTGCAATTCGACCCTTGGTACGAGGCACCCCGAGTTCGATTGCGGATCGCTGAAGGCGTAGATATGTCCCCGCAAATCGCTAATGTGCCGCGTGCGGGTGTCTTCGCTCTGGACGATGAGGTAGGAGCGGTACAGCGGCTTGCCTTCGTACACCGGCACACACAGCAGGCGCAAATGGGACAGGTTCATCAAGTACGGCGGGCTGCACACCCAGGCGGCATCCAACTGGCCGGAAAGCAGAAGATCGGTGATTTCCTGGTAGGAACGGCGCCGGGCGAAACCGACCTTGCGTTCCAGCCGTTCCTCGAGGTACTTCTGCCAGACAGACAGAAGCGAGAGGTGGTCGTCCAGAAAGACCGGCGTGGTGCCGATCCTGATTTCCTCGCGTGGCGCCGACTGGCGATCGGCCAAGGCCGTGCCTGGCGCTGATACCAGAGCAAGCGCACCGGCGAGAAATTTTCTGCGGCCGGTAGCGTTACCATTCGGGAACATTACGCTGCTCCTCCTTTCCGGCGCAGTTACCGCCCGGTAATCAATCTGTCCTGCTCGGCGCGCCGACGCGCCGCACCAAACGCTTCTAAACAAACACGTACGCGACTGGCACGTGATTTGCCCACGCGAGCGCGAAGCCCCGCCCCAACAAGATTAGCGATTTTCCTGCCGAGGAGGAGTCATGTCCGCACAACTCAGCCGCCGCAGTTTCCTCAAGCTTGGAGCCGGCGCCGTCGCCTCAGGCACGGTTGCCACGGTCGCCACTGGCGCAAACGCCGCGCCGACCGATACCAGCAAGACCATCCTTCCCTATCCTCGAAAAGTCGTGGGAGTGGCGAACAGGATGGCGGTAAACACGCCGGTCGCGTTCAGCTATCCCGACGCGGCCTCGCCCTGCGCCGTGGTCAAACTCGGCAAATCCGTTCCGGGCGGCGTGGGCCCGGAGGCCGACATCGTTGCCTACAGCACGCTGTGCACACACATGGGCTGCCCGGTCAGCTATGACGCTGCGAATCGGGTTTTCAAATGCGGGTGCCATTACAGCATCTTCGACGCCGAGAAGGATGGGCAGATGGTCTGCGGGCAGGCGACCGAGAATCTTCCGCGCGTCGCGCTCGAGTACGACGAAACGACCGGGCGCATCAGTGCGGTGGGAATGGAAGGACTGATCTACGGACGGCAGGCAAACGTGCTCTGACGGATTACAGGAGGAAACGATGGCTCTTCGCAAGGACCGTATCGCACTGCCGCCAATCAACGCGCGGCGTACGAACATGACCTGCCACTTCTGTATCGTGGGCTGCGGTTATCACGTCTACAAGTGGCCCGAGGGACAAGAGGGTGGGAGGGCGCCGAACCAGAATGCGCTCGCGCTGGACTTTCGCCGACAGCTCCCGCCGCTGCAGGTGGTCATGACCCCCGCCATGACCAATGTCATCACCGACGAGGACGGCCGCCGCTACAACATCATGATCATCCCCGACCGGAACTGCGCGGTGAACCAGGGCCTTCCGTCGACGCGCGGCGGCATGCTCGCTCACTACATGTATACACCGACCGGAGTGGGTCAGCACCGCCTCAAGGAGCCGCGTATCTTCACAGGCGACCAGTGGCTCGATACCACTTGGGACAAGGCGCTCGCCATCTACGCCGGCGTCACGAAGAAGATACTGGACAACGACGGCCCCGATGGCCTGGTGTTCAACTGTTTCGACCACGGCGGCGCGGGCGGCGGCTTCGAGAACACCTGGGGCACGGGCAAGCTCATGTTCACCGCGCTCCAGACACCCATGGTGCGCATCCACAACCGCCCGGCCTACAACTCCGAATGTCACGCCACGCGCGACATGGGCATTGGCGAGTTGAACAACGCCTACGAGGACGCCGAAGTCGCAGACGTCCTGTTCGGCATCGGCGCGAACCAGTACGAGACCCAGACCAATTACTTCCTAGCCCACTGGCTGCCGAACCTACAGGGCGCCACGGTCGACAAGAAGAAGAACTGGTTTCCGGGCGAGAGCGTCGGTCCGGGGAAGATTGTCTTCGTCGATCCCCGTCGCACGCCGACTGTCGCGGTGGCCGAGCAGGCCGCCGGCAAGGAGAACGTGCTGCACCTGGACATCCAGCCCGGTACGGATATCGCGCTTTTCAACGGCTTGTTCACGCACGTCGTCGAACAGGGCTGGATCGACAAGGACTTTATCACCAAACACACCGTTGGCTTCGACGAAGCAGTGAAAGCCAACCGTATGAGCCTCGATGAATGCTCGCGGATCACCGGTGTTCCCGTCGCCAAACTCAGGCAAGCGGCCGAGTGGGCATACAAGCCCAAGGGGCCCGGGCAGATGAAGCGCACCATGCACGGCTACGAGAAGGGGATCATCTGGGGCAACGACAACTACTTGATCCAGTCGTCACTGGTCGATCTGGTCCTTGCCACCCACAATGTTGGACGGCGTGGCACCGGCGTCGTGCGCATGGGCGGCCATCAGGAGGGCTATGCGCGTCCACCCTATCCTGGGGACAGGAAGATCTACGTCGATCAGGAGATCATCCAGGGCCGCGGGCAGATGCTCACCAGCTGGGGCTGCAACAATTTCCAGACTACGCTCAACGCCGAGGAATACCGCGAGGTGATCCACCGCCGTAGCAACATCGTGAAAGAGGCGATGGCAAAGGCGCGCGGCGCGACCACGGAGCAACTGGTGGATGCGATCTACGAAGCGACCAGGAACGGCGGCCTCTACGTCGTGCAGATCGATCTCTACCCGGTGATGTTCGGGGACGCGGCACACATGCAGCTTCCGGCCGCGCATCCGGGCGAAATGAACCTCACCTCGATGAACGGCGAGCGGCGCCTGCGTTTGTCGGAGCGTTTCATGGATCCGCCCGGCAGTGCGAGGCCCGATTGCCTCATTGCCGCCGACATCGCCAACAGCCTGAAGCGTCTCTATGAGGCGGAGGGAAACGCCGAAATGGCGAAGCGCTTTTCCGGATTCGAGTGGAAAACGGAAGAGGACGTCTTCAACGACGGCTTCCGGCGTGCCGGTCGGCCAGGGGCTGGACCGATCGACAGCCAAGGCGGGAATACGGGCTATCTGGCCACCTACGAGTTGCTGCGTAAGGCGGGCAACAACGGCGTCCAGCTCCCCATCAAAGAGTTTAGAGAGGGCAGGCTCATCGGCACCGAGATGCTCTATACCGACAACAAGTTCGACACGGCCGATGGCAAGGCAAAGTTCCTGCCCGCTCCCTGGCCGGGGCTGCCCAAGCCGGTGCAGGCGCAGAAGGACAAGCATCGCTTCTGGATCAACAACGGACGGGTCAACGAGGTGTGGCAGACCGGTTACCACAACAAGTACGACCACTTCGTGCGCGATCGCTACCCAATGGCGATCATCGAGATGAACCCGAAGGATGCGCAATCGCTCGGGATCAGTTCCGGCGATATCGTCGAGGTGTACAACGACTACGGTTCGACGTATGCCATGGCCTATCTCGAGCGCGACATCAAGACCGATCAGACCTTTATGCAGTTCGGCTGGTACAACGGGGTGGTGGGCGACGTTGTGACCGAGTGGACCGACCGCAACATCGTTCCCTATTACAAGGGTACATGGGCGAGCATCCGCCGGATCGGCGCGATGGAAGACTACGAGCGCACGGTGAGTTTCAAGAGCCGGCGTTACGGCTGAACAGCCGCGCGGTCCCCGGCTTCGGGCGTGGCACCGCAGGCTCGTGGCAGTCTTCCCCGAGCCTGCGTTGACCCTCTGAACCGAGACTGTCCGAAAGCGTCCCGTGAAAATCGACGAACTGCCGCTCGAAACGCTGCCTCTGTCGCGAGGGCGGAATCTTGTGTCGCCGCGCGACGCGGGAAGACGGGCTTTCGGCTTTACCGGGCAATCGGGCAATGGAAAGACGAGCTTGCTCGAAAAGGTCATTGAGCACCTCATCCTGGATGGCTTCACCATTTCCGCCATAAAGCACGCCCATCATGGCTTCGATATCGACAAGCCGGGCAAGGACTCCTATCGAATGCGGGAGGCCGGATGTAACGAAGTCATGCTGGTGGGTGACCAGCGCTGGGTGCTGATGCGCGAATTTCGCCGGCAACCGGAGCCCGATCTCGGCATGCTGCTTTCGCGCATGGAACCGGTCGATCTCGTTCTGGTGGAGGGGTTTCGCGACTCTCCGATCCCCAAGATCGAGGTATTCCGTTCGAGTCTCGGCAAAGCGCCGCTTTGGCCGAACAATGCGACGATCGTCGCGGTGGCAAGCGACGAAAGCCTGGATATCGACCTGCCGCTTCTGGATCTGAACGACCCGCGCCAGATCGCCGACTTCGTCAGAAGGTACGTCCTGGCCTGATCGCACGTGGGCGCCGCGCTACGCCCGCGCCTGCCCTCTTGCCAGATTTCAACGTTTCAAGTATCGTTGAAACGTGGACAGCATGGAAGCGGCCCGCGCCTTGTCCGCGCTCGGGCATGAAACCCGTCTCGCTATCTTTCGGATCCTGGTTCAGGCCGGGCCGTCGGGCGTGGCTGCGGGCGACATCGCGCGCGAACTGGACCTTGCGCCCAACGCGTTGTCCTTCCACCTCAAGGACCTCGCGCACGCCGGGCTGATCGCGGCGCGCCAGGAGGGGCGCTACCTGATCTACTCGGCGAACTTCCAGTCGATGAACGCCGTGGTGTCCTATCTGATGGAGAACTGTTGCGGCGGAACCTCGTGCGACAAGCCGGCCGCCGCCGCACAACCAAAGAATCGAAGGAGCAAACGATGAAACGCATGCACGTGCACGTCGCAGTGTCGGATCTGGATGCCAGCGTCGGGTTCTACTCGAAGCTGTTCGGCGCGCAGCCCTCGGTACTCAAGCCCGACTACGCCAAGTGGACGCTGGAGGACCCGCGGGTCAACTTCGCGATCTCCTCCCGCGGTCTCAAGCCCGGTCTCGACCACCTCGGCATCCAGGTCGAGTCCGACAACGAACTGACCGAACTGCACGACCGGCTCGAGGCGGCGGGCCAGGCGATCTTCTCGCAGGAAAACACCACTTGCTGCTATGCGCGCTCGGACAAGCACTGGGTAACCGACCCGCAAGGCATTGCCTGGGAGGCTTTCCACACGCTGGAGGGCGCCCCGACTTACGGAGCCGAGCGCAAGCCGGGCGCGGAGCAGGGTGCGTGCTGCGCCCCAGCGCCGCAGACGGTGAGGGTCGCGGGGCGGCGCGAGCCCGCGGCTGCGCTTGCAGGCGCAGCGGACAGTCGCTGTTGCTGAAGGGAGCCGTGGCCGACCGCACGTTCAACGTCCTGTTTCTGTGCACGGGCAACTCGGCGCGCAGCATCATGGCGGAGGCGCTGTTGAACCGCTCCGGCCAGGGCCGGTTTCGCGCGTTCAGTGCCGGCAGCCATCCTGCGGGGCGGGTGAACCCCCTGGTGGCCGAGTTCCTTCGACTGCAGCACCTCCCGGTAGAGGGCGCGCGCAGCAAATCGTGGGATGAATTCGCGGTGCCCGGTGCCCCGATGCTCCACTGCGTGATCACAGTGTGCGACGAGGCGGCCGGGGAAGCGTGTCCGGTATGGCCAGGGCAGCCCGTTACCGCGCATTGGAGTGTGCCCGACCCGGCTCGTTTCATGGAGCAACCGGAGCAGGCGCGCAAGGTGATCCGGGAAGCATTCGACACGCTGCAGCGCCGCGTTCAGCTCTTGGTCGCCCTGCCGGTGGAAAGCCTGGACCGGCTCGCCCTCCAAGGCGCGTTGCGCGAGATCGGGCGCGCGCGCTGAGCTGCCACCTCGCTGGCTGGATCCCTCGGCCGGTCATGCCCCGGGTGGTCAGCACCGGTCCCGGACCTCGGGCAGCACCGCGATGCAGGAGGTCATCCCGGGGATCCGGCGGGCGCACCCCGAAGCCGGCTTCCGAGCCGCATGGAGCCATGCGCTTGCCGCACCGATGCGGCGTTTCAAGGAACCAGCCGCGGCACCTCCGGTTCTAAGGGCCACGGCGCCGGACGCACAAGGTTCGCTCGAAGTAAGCGCTTGTTCGAAGCGCCGAGTCCCGGGCGGAAGGTGAGGGGTCCCCCGGCCCTGTGCGATTTCGTATCTGGACAGCGGCAGCCGACGGACTATGCTTGTCGATCTCGTCCTGCGCTCGCCGGTCCGCGCGCCGGGATCGTCTGAACAATCCGTTGATACAACAGGAGCCAACCGTGCCAACTCTCAACGTGAACGGAAAGCAGGTCAATGTCGACGTCGAACCCGAGATGCCGCTGTTGTGGGTGTTGCGGGACGAGCTGGGATTGACCGGAACGAAATACGGGTGCGGGATCGCGTTGTGCGGTGCCTGTACTGTGCACCTCGATGGGCAGCCCGTGCGCTCGTGCGTCATACCGGTGTCCGCGGCCGCCGGCAAGAAGGTGACGACCATCGAAGGGCTGTCCAAAGACGGGTCCCACCCGGTTCAGAGGGCCTGGGTACAGCTTCAGGTGCCGCAATGCGGCTATTGCCAGAGCGGCATGATCATGGCGGCGGCGGCGCTGCTCAAGGAGAAGAAGAAACCGACCGACGCGGACATCGCGGCCGCGGTGACCAATATCTGCCGGTGCGGAACCTACCCGCGCGTGCGTGACGCCATTCACCTTGCCGCCCGCTCGGCGTAACAGGAGGTTGCCATGACGACTCGACAAGCTTTCGCGCAAGGCCGTCGCGAGTTTCTCATCAAGAGCGCCGCGTTCACCGGAGCGCTCACGATCGGATTCAGGCTGCCAGGCGCAGCCATGGCCGCCGACGGCGCGGCGCCCGAGGTCACCCACTGGATCGTGATCCAGCCCGATGACACCGTGATCATCCGCATCGCCCGCTCCGAGCTGGGGCAGGGCACCTTCACCGGGCTTGCGCAACTGGTCGCCGAAGAACTCGAATGCGACTGGAGCAAGGTGCGTCCCGAGTATGCGGACGTGAACGAGCACGTGCGCCGCAACCGCATCTTCAAGGACATGTCCACCGGCGGCAGCCGCGGCATCCGCGACTCGCAGGAGTACGTGCGCAAGGCCGGCGCGGCCGCGCGCGAGATGCTGGTGGCGGCGGCCGCCCAGCAGTGGGGCGTGGCGGCTTCCGAGTGCAAGGTGGCCAACAGCGTCATCACGCATCCCTCGGGCAAGCGCACCACCTTCGGCAAGGTCGCCGCGGTGGCTTCGAAGCTCGAAGTTCCGGCCGATCCGAAGCTGAAGGACCCGAAAGACTGGAAGGTGATCGGCACCTCCCCGGCGCGTTTCGACATCCCCGACAAGACCACCGGCAAACAGGTCTATGCGGCAGACGTGCGCCTGCCAGGCCTGTTGCACGCGGCCATCGTTCAATGTCCGGTGTTCGGCGGCAAGCTCAAAAGCTACGACGAATCCAAGGTCACAGGCATGCGCGGCGTCAAGCGCGTGGTGGCCGGCGATGACTGGGTGGCGGTGGTGGCGGACAACTGGTGGCGCGCCGACCGTGCGCTCAAGGCGTTGCCGGTGCAATGGGACGTGGGTGAAAACGCCAACGTCTCCAGCGAATCGATCAAGGCATTCCTGCGCACCGGTATCGACGCCGAGGACGTGCCGGTGGCGCGCAAGGACGGCGACGTGGCCGGCGCATTCGCCGGCGCGGCCAAGGTGCTCGAAGCGGAGTACTACACGCCGTATCTGAACCACGCGACGATGGAGCCGCAGACCGCCACCGCGCTGTACCGGGAAGACCGGCTGGACGTGTGGGTCGGCACGCAAAACGGTGAAGCGAGTATTGCGGCGGCATCCGAGACCGCCGGCATTCCGCTGGAAAACGTCTACGTGCACAAGATGCACGCGGGCGGCGGCTTCGGCCGGCGTGGACCGCACCAAGAATACACCAAGCAGGCGGTCAAGATCGCGATGGCGCTGCCGGGTACGCCGGTGCGCCTGCAGTGGTCGCGCGAGGAGGACATGCGCCAAGGACGCTACCGTCCGGTGGGCATCATCAAGCTGCGTGGGGCGCTGGACACACGCGGCAACTGGATCGCCTGGCATGTGCGGCAGGCCGACCAGTCGATCATCGTCACCGTACGGCCGGCCATGATCAAGGACGGCGTGGATCCGATCAATACTCGCTGTTTCGCGGACAACCCCTACGCGGTGCCCAACTTCCTCAACGAGTACGCGATGCGCAATCCTCACGTGCCGCCGGGGTTCTGGCGTGCGGTGGCGCATACCAACAATCCGTTGGCACGCGAGTGCTTCATCGACGAGCTGGCGGTGGCAGCGGGCAAGGATCCGTACCAGTTCCGGCGGCCTTTGCTGCAAGGCACGAAGGACCTGGCCGTGCTGGATGCGGTAGCCAAGGCCGCCAACTGGGACCGGCCGCCCGCGAAGGGCGTGCATCGCGGCATCGCGGTGGTCGATTCCTACGGCAGCTTCACCGCCTCGGTGGTCGAGATCGCGATGAACGGCAACGCCATCGACGTGCAGCGCGTGATCGTGGCGATCGACTGCGGCTATGTGTGCCACCGCGACGCGGTGATCGCGCAGGTCGAGGGGGGCGTGGTCTGGGGCTTGAGCTCCGCGATGTACGAGGAAATCACGATCCAGGACGGGCGGGTGGTGCAGAGCAATTTCTCGGACTATCCGGTGCTGCGGCTGGCCGAAACTCCGCCGAAGATCGAGGCCGTGCTCGTGCCTTCGGGCG
This sequence comes from Burkholderiales bacterium, assembly GCA_035560005.1. Taxonomy (NCBI): domain Bacteria; kingdom Pseudomonadati; phylum Pseudomonadota; class Betaproteobacteria; order Burkholderiales; species Burkholderiales bacterium. The sequence continues at coordinate 66,816 of DATMAN010000097.1, forward strand.
GCTTCTGGGGCGGGGTGGGCGAACCGCCGATCGGCGCCGTCATCCCCGCGTTGTGCAACGCGATCCATGCCGCCACCGGCAAGCGCGTGCGCTCGCTGCCGCTCAGGCATCACGGGTTCAGCTACGCCACGTAAGACACTGAGTGCGTGAAGTGGTGACTGTGCAGGGCCTTGAGAGGTGAAAGCGAAGGGTACTTTCGGCAGTCACGACTCTCACGGTTTTACCCGCCGGCGCGCCTTGGGCGCGCTGGCGGCTGGCGCTACTGTGCTGTTGGTGCGCCCGCTGGCTGCCACACCCGAGGCTTTGCAGACCGCGCTGCGCGAAACGTTCGGCGACCGCGCCATTCTTCCGGGCAAGGTGACGCTGGAGCTGCCCAAGCTGGCCGAGAGCGGAAACGTGGTACCGGTCACGATCAGCGTGGACAGTCCGATGACCGAGCGCGACCACGTGAAGAGCATTCACCTCTTTGCCGAAAGGAACCATCTGCCCCGGATCTTCGAGGCCCGGCTGGGTCCTTCCAACGGCCGGGCCCGCGTGGCCTCCCGTATCCGCCTCGTGACCTCCCAGCGTGTCGTCGCGGCGGCCGTCATGAGCGACGAGAGCGTCTGGTCGGCGGCGTTCGACATTGAAGTGACCGTGTCGAGCTGCGGATGAGCAAGCTGGGAGCGGCGCGCGTGCGCGTGCCGGAACGCGCGAGCCGGGGCGAGGTCATCGAGATCCGCGCCATGGTCGAGCATCCGATGGAGTCGGGCTTTCGCGTCGACAATGTCGGACGCACGATCCCGCGGCACATCGTGGAGTCGTTCACCTGCACTTACAACGGTCGGGAAATCTTCCGGGTGCGACTGCATCCGGCGGTGTCGACCAATCCCTATTTCCTTTTCCACGCGGTCGCGACCGAGTCGGGGCAACTGGTATTCACCTGGACCGACGATCAGGGCGGCCGGGTGACGCATGCGGTGGACATCGAGGTCGCGTAGCTGTCACCGGCTGCGCGAGAAAAAAAGTCCGCGTCATCGCGGACTTTTTTCAGGCGCTGAAGACCTGCGGCTCAGTCGTGCTTCTTCCAGCCCTTCTTCTTGCCTCGGGCATGGCCCGGAGGGCCACCCGCCGGCTCGCGCACGACCACTGTCTCCTTGACGACGACGGTCTGGGTCTTGGCGGACTTGTCGGTGGTGCTCGAGCCGATGGCCGCGCCGGTTGCGCCGCCAATCGCACCGCCGATGATCGCCCCGTCCCGCCCGCCGATCGCAGAGCCGACCGCCGCGCCGGCGCCGCCGCCGATGGCGCCTCCGACCACCGCTCCCTTGTCGATCTCTCCCGCGAGGACAGAGGCCGACAGACCCAGTCCGAGCACTGCGCTTACCAGCAATTGCCGTTTCATCGTTGTCCTCTCTAACGTGACTGACCGCGCAGGATGTCGATGCAAGAGATGTGCCGGTGATCGGTGCGCACCAAGTCACCGGGCAGGCGTGAAGAATTCCCGATTGTCGCCCGGAGGCGACGCGAAGAACACGACGCAGTACGCCTTCTGCCGTCCGATCTTCAGGCATTGGCAAAGGTCTCCCGGCCGGGGTGGGAGGGGCGACTCAGGGCTTGATGAAGAACGAGCCGGTCTCCGAAGCATCGCGGTTCACGGCCTCGACCTTCGTTGAGGCAAATGCCCAGAGATCATCGCTCTGGATCCCCAGGTAGATGGGCTCGGCGTTGTCGCGATGGATATTGATCTTGGCGTTGTAGACGACGCGGGTCGTGCCGTGCTTGTCCCGGATGTGATAGCGGTTCACCAGATAGCGCCCGCCCCCCAGGCTCTTGCCGGTCAGGTAACAGCGAATCTGCTCGATGTGCCCGCCGGACACCGCCAGGCCCTTCAGTTGTTCGAGCGTTGCCGCGGTTCTCTCGACGAAATCCAGCGTGTCGTGGCGGCCCGGCCCGGGCTTGCCGTGGTCACCGGTTTCGAAGTCGCCCAGCAGAATCTGACCCGGCAGCGCCTTCTCGATCATGCGTGAAAGGTCGATGGTCACCTGCCCGACGATGTAGCTGAATGTGGTCGGGTTCAGCCCGTCCACTTGATGGAACTCGTAGTGCTCGCCGATGTGGAACGCCGCGCGCAGGCGCGGCACCCAGGCGCTGCTCGCCTTGCGCTGCGCGATCGCGTTATCGGCCAGGATCATCATCATGAGCTTGTATAACGCCACGTTGCCGGCCGGACCCGGTTCCCGGTTCCAGATGTAGAATCCGTCGCCGGTAGTGGTGCGAGCGAAGTTCACGTGAATGTCCTTCGACAGCAGCTGCTGGTAGGCGGAATTCACCGAGTAGGACAGACTGTTCAGCATCGCCATCTGATCGAGCGGCGGTTGCAGCGAGAACTCCACCGCGTCGAGCAGCATGACCGCTCTGCCGCGCACCAGCGACGCACTGTAGCGCCGTACCAGCTCGCTGATCAGCGCAGGCGGCACGTCGACGCCGATGCGAAAACCGACCGGCACTGAACGCGGCTGCGCGCCGAGCGCCTTGCAGGCGCGGTCGAAGCGATCGGGTTCCAGATACTTCGAGCCCGACAGCAGGTCGTTGACGAACGCAACCGCATTTTCCACGCCGGCGGGGTTGTGCCCCGTGCCGTGAATCGCTTCCGGAATGGCGTAGTGGCGCACCGCCAGGAACTGCAGCGCGCGATCGCCCTGAGTCCAGGCCAGCACCAGGTTGTCTCCCAGACCCCACATCGCGAACAGGGCGTCGTCGATGTCCGAGAGCGCGCTGCGCAGCCCCGGTGCCAGAACCGACAGGCCGCCTCCCGTGTCGCTCATAGCGCTGAGCCAGCTTGCTCTTCTCATCGTTCGTCCTCGAAGGCCGTGGAATAGCCGGGCGCGAGAGCGCACCGCTTCCTGGAGCATGCGCACCGGCAAAGAACCCGGTTCGCATGCCGCCGGTCAGCCATCCACAGCAAGTCGAATGCCGGATGGGAGTGCGCGCGCGAAAGCCACGTCGCCGGTGTTCGACGACAGCACCGGCCAACGGGCGCTGTTCAGGACTCGAGTCTTGCCTCGAGCGTGATCCTGGCGTTCAGCAGCTTGGAGACCGGGCATCCCGTTTTGGCCCTGTCAGCGGCCGTCTCGAACGCCTGGCGGTCCGCGCCGGGTACCTTTGCCGTCAGAGCCAGGTGAACGGCGGTGATGGAGAACCCGCCGTCGCTCTTCTCCAGCGTCACGGCTGCGGTCGTGCGAATGCTCTGCGCCACCAGGCCCGCTTCGCCGAGCTGGGCGGAAAGCGCCATCGAGAAGCAACCGGCATGCGCCGCCGCGATCAGCTCTTCCGGGTTCGTTCCGCGTTCGTTCTCGAAGCGCGTCCCGAATCCATACGGCGCGTTCGACAGCACGCCGCTTTCGGTCGATAGAGTTCCCTTGCCGTCTTTCAGGCCGCCTTGCCAGACGGCCGACCCAGTCCTTTTCATGATCGCTCCTTCGGTCGTGAGGCCACGCGATGCCGCGGCTGCGCGCATGCCGGCCCTCCCCCCGATTATGCACGGACCGTTGCCAGCGCACTGCGCGAGGCGCAAGATTAGCGGGCGGATTGTGGGCGAGCACGCCGCAGCGGCCGTGTCGGTTGCTGCGCCGCGCTAACCGCGCTGCGACAGGGTGAATGCAAGAAGAGGCGAGCGCGGCGGCCGCACGATGAATCGGGGCCGCCGGCGGATCTCGGTCTCGACGAACCATTTCGCGCGCGGCCAAGTCCAAAATTCACGGGGAAACGGAACGGGTTCATGCGGGTGCGTGCCGGGTGCTCGTCGAACTTTCCGTCGGCAACGCGAACCACTGTCTGCGCGATCGATTTGCCAAGATCGTCCATGGTCCGATGTGCCGGGGTGCGTCAGTTGCTCTCTCCGGATTGGCAACCGCTCGGCGTGATGTACTGAGGAGGAAAGACAATGAAAGTGCTTCGTTTTTTGGATTCTTCGGGCGATCGATCGATCTACTTCGACGACAGCGAGGCGATGGCCCAGGCTCGCGCCGAGGCGCAACGCCTGTTCGAGACGAGCCTTGCGGCGGGCGCGGTGGCGTTCAGCGTGAACCGCGGCGAGGGCAAACCCGATCGCAAGCTGACCCAGTTTTCGCAGGTCGAAGACGAGACCGTCCTCGTTCCGCGGATCGTCGGTGGGTAAGTACACGCCTTTCGCCGCCGCCGGGGTTCCGCGCGACGTGCGACCCGGTGTGAACACAGTGCTGGGCAGCGGTGCTGGATAGCTCGATGGAAGCACTCGCACCCCGTCTTTCCGCCGAGGTTCGCGCAAGGCAGTTGCTGCTGCGTTGTCTCACGCCCGAGCAGCGGGACGAATTCGAGCGTCAAGGCTGCTTCACGGTTCAGGTGCCTGGGTGGGGCCGCTTTCGCGTGTTGCCCCGGACGATGTTCAACGTCCAGGATACGGAGAGCGGCATTCTCTACTGCGCGGCACCGGAAGGCTTGCTGCCGCTTTCCGATCAGCTGCTGGCTCAGAAGCTCGTGCTGGAGAACGATCCGGAGCGGTTCTTCCGCGTGGCGCGGCGCAGGCGCGAAGAAGACTAGGCGCAAGGGCGGCGGAGGGAGCGGCCTGGCCGCCGTGCGTTGTGCAGGGGAGCTGAACTTGCAGCTCGCCGCGGTGGGGCTGTTGCCATCGAAAGTTCGACCGGCCACCCGTGCAGGCCGGGTGGCGGCTCTATCTATCTCAGGAAACTGTCAGGATTCCCGAGGATCGTGGTAGCACTCGCGCAGCATGAGCGCTAGCGGGTGTACACTTTTTTGGTATCGATCCGAAGCGCATCGAAATGACTGTGCGAGTGCTTTCGACTTCTTTCGTTTCCGCCCTCGTTGCGGTGGGCGTCTGGCTCGCCGCTACGATCGCGGCCGCCTGTGTGGAAGGAGATCTTCGGGGCGAGGCTGTCACCCTCGAACGCGAGGTCGGAGCGACCGCCCCGGGGCAAACGGCCTCCATGAACATTCTCGGCATGGGTTATTTCCACGCAGCGGAGATCGTCAAGCGTGGGGGCAGCAGCGACGATACCCTGGTGACGCTGGAGCTGGACGGCCAACCGATGATTACCGCTTCCTTCGCCACGCTGAAGAACCAATGGAACCAGCTCAGCAACCGCTACATGGTGGTCGACGTCCGGGCCACGGGCGACGGCGAGGCGATGACCATCTGGTACTCGCCTGAGCTGCGGTTCAGGACTTTCGCGTCTTTGCGAGTCGAGGTGAACGAGAAGGGGGTCGATTCGCTGCGCATGCGCGCGGTCATGAACAAGCCCGCGCCGCATGAACACCCGTCCGGGCAGCTGACCCTCGCACTGCCCGCCTTCGAGTAACGGCGAGCCAAGGCGAAGGGCGCCTGGCGGCGGGGAAGCGATCAGCCCAGGGCAGCGAGGCGGCCTTTTTGCTGCTGCCGTCGCGCGCGATGCGCGCTCCCTGTTGCCCGCCATCGGTTGCCGCCTCGCTCATTGCTTGTAGGGCTCGACGGAAGTCGCCTGCATCGAGTAAGCGATACTGACGTCGGATGATCCGTCCACCAGATAGAGCGATTTCTTGATGGCGCCGGTGGCCATGCGGCCGGTGACCCAGATTGGCGCGAACAGGGAGACGTTGGCCACGGGCTTGTCCGATTTCACGTGCACGATCTGATTGGGCGGGGGAGGCGGGGTATGGATGCAGGCGCCGACCCAGGGCACCAGAAGGAACTCGGTAATCTCCTTTCCGGAGAATTCCAGGGGCAGAAGATAGCCCGGCAGCCGCACGAGCTGGCCGTTGAGCGATGGTTCCGGCGACTGCGCCCGCAGTTGCGATTCCGCGGCGAGCTGCGCGCGTTTGGCCAGCAGCCCTTCCACGTCGATTCCGGCTTCCTTGAGCTTGCGCGTGGCCGCTTCCGCGTCCTGCTGCTCGATCGCTCCGACCTTTTCGCCGCGCGCCAGCCGGTCGCGGACCTCGGCGATGTCGTGCAGCTGCAGCACCTGATGACGCGTGAGTCGTGCGAACGGATGATCGGGCGAGATCTTCGGCACCAGATCCTTCCATTGCAGCTCGCGGGGCGCGCCCGCGAGGACGGAACAGGCGATCAGGGAGAGAAGCACGGTCAGGAAAACGCGCGCGTGGTCGTTCATGGACATCGCGTGTGCTGGGCTAGATCCGAATGGTCATTCCGTCGGCGAGCGAGTAACGGTAGATCCGGTAGGCGGGAAGCAGACCGATCACCAGTCCCGCCATCGCGACGACAATCATAAGACCGAACTCATGGGTCGAGGGTGGGCCCACGGTGAGGAACAGGCCCAGCCGCGACTCCAGCCAGGGGCGGCCGGCGAGCAGTGCGAGATACAGGGCCGCCAGGCCGACCGCGATCCCCAGCAAAGTCAGGAAGGCGGCTTCCCCCAGCATCAGGCCGAAGACGTGCGCCGGTCGAGCGCCCACCGAGCGCAGGATCGCCATCTCGCGCCGACGCTCAGCAAGGCTGGTGAGCAGCGCGACCAGCATCCCGGCAAGCCCCACGACCAGGACCAGCGCAGAGACCGCGAACAGCGTCTTCTCGATGGCGCCCGCAATCTCCCAAATCTCCTGCAGCGTGACGCCGGGCAGAATGGCGGTGAGCGGCTCACCGGGATATTCGTTGATCACCCGCTGCATCGCCAGCGCGGCCGGCCGCGACTTCAACCCCACCAGGAACGCGCTGATCGTGTGCGCGCTGCCGACGCCGGCCCGATGCTCGTTTGGCGCGCCCTGCAACAGCTCGGCGAGCGCATCGGCGGCCTCTTGCTCCTTTGCGTGCAAGGCATCGAGCCCATCGAGCGTGACGTGAACGGTGCGGTCGACCGGCGTACCGGTGCGCGCGAGCACCCCCACGATCTCGAAGGGCTGTTCCTCGTGCAGCGAGAAGCTGACCTCGCCCGCGCCATGGGCGATCACGAGCCTGTCGCCCACCTTGTAGTTCAGCTTCTCGGCCACCTCGGCGCCCAGCACGGCGTCGTGCGTCTTCTCGAAAACCCGTCCACTGGCCAGTTCCAGGCGCCTGCCGCGCGAGAAGCGGTAGTGCGCGAAATAGTCCGCGGTCGTTCCCAGTACGCGGAATCCCCGGTGCGAGTCGCCCAGGGACAGTGGAATGGTCCAGGCGACTTCCCGCCGCTGCGCGATGGCGCGGTAACTCGCCCAGCGCAGGTTGTTGGTGGGATTGCCAATGCGAAACACCGAGTACAGCAGCAGATGCGCGGGACTCGTGCGCGCTCCTACGATCAGGTCGGTGCCCGAGATCGTGGCGGCGAAGCCCTCCCTGGACTCGGTGCGGATGCGCTCCACGCCGAGTAGCAGCATCACGGCCAGGGCGATCGACAACACAGTCAGCCCCGCAGTCGCCGTGCGGTTGCGCAGGCTTTTCAGGGCGAGTGCAAAGATCATGGGGACGACCGGCTGCTATGCCGCCAGGCGTCCAGCGGCGCGGTTGATCTGGGCGAACTCGATCACGCGGTCGAAGCGCGGCGCGAGCGCCGCGTCGTGGCTGACGAAAATCAGTGCAGCCCGCTCGCGGGCGCACTCGCCGAACAGCAGGTCCAGAAACGCCGCACGCCGGTCCGCATCGAGCGAAGAAGTCGGCTCGTCGGCGATCACCAGCTCGGGCGCTCCGATCAGCGCCCTGGCGGCGGCTACTCGCTGCTGTTGACCGACGCTGAGTTTGGTGACCGGCCGCCGCAACAGCTCCGTCCCCATGTCCAGGCGATCGAGCAGGCGCAGCGCTTCGGCGCGCACGCTGCCGGCCTCCCCGATCGCGCGCGCCGCTCGCCTCCGCGAGAAGCCGCACGGAAGGCACACGTTCTCGATGACGGACAGATAGGGGATCAGGTTGAAGAGCTGGAAAATGAAGCCGATGTGGTCGGCGCGGAACCGGTCGCGCGCGGGCCCGGAAAGACGTCCGATGTCCTGCCCGAGCACGCGCACGCTGCCTTCGCGCGGCGTCGCGACTCCGGCGATCAGGCTGAGCAGCGTGGATTTGCCGCTGCCGCTGGGCCCGCGCAGGAACACCCGTTCTCCCGCCGCCACCCTCAGCCGCTCGATGTCCACGACCGGCGGCGCATCACCCGACCAGGCGAAGCGCAGGTCCGCGATGTCGACCACGGTTTCGGCCCCGACCCTCGCGACGGACATCTCAATATTCCCGATGCGTCATGCTGTATCGGCGAAGCGCCCTGCGGTTTCGTTCCGGGCCTGGGTGCGAAGTCAGCGAGCGGAGACCGCGAAGTCGAGCTTTGCCCGCACACGGTTGCCGTCGGAGACGAGATCCGTGACTGACAGCCGGTTGACCACCACGTCGTAACCCTGGCCCGCCAGCACCTTCTGAACCCCTTCGCGCAGATTGATGTCGATGGCCCGCGGCAGCGCCTGGGTCAGGAGCGCTTGCAGCATCGGCTTGTAGAGCGGATTGGACACTTCGTCGATGCGCAAGTCTTTCAGGCCCAGGCGTTCGCCCGAAAAGTAGGGCTGCCCGGAGAGCGTCACGTCGAAGGCATCGCTCACTCCGGAGCACTGACCGCCGACCTCGATCCCGAGACGACCCGTAAGCCGGCTGGTCAGACTGATCCGACCGCGCGAGATCGCGATGCTGGGCGCGGTCAGGTAGGCGTATTGGCACCGCGTGCCGGCCACGAGATGATAGCGGCCCGCGTCCACGAACAACTGCTGCATCAGCGTCTTCTCGATAGCGGTGTTCTCGATGACGATTTCGGCTGCGGCTCCTGTTCCCGACACCCAGAACAACGCGCCCAACAAGCCGCGCAACCGATCCGGCCCCCGCCCGCGCCTGTGCATCGTTCAGACGTCAACCTTCGTACTTGAACGACAGCAACACCCGGGTACGGTAGGCAACGACGCGCCCGCCGTCGACTTTCATGTCCATCTTGACCACTTCCGCGATGCGCAGGTCGCGCAGCGACTTGGCGGCGGTGTCCACGGCGTTCATCGCCGCGTCTTCCCAGGACTTGGTGCTCGTGCCCACGACTTCGATGATTCGATAGACCGCTTCGCCCGACTTGTCTTTTGCCATGACGCTCTCCTCCTCGCTTTCGGTGAGTCCTGCCGTTTCAGAAAGGCCCGCTTCCGTCACCCAGTCGGTCAATGGTACGCCGAGGCGGGCGGACTTGTATGCGCCCGGACCGTGTCGACGATTCGAGGCGATTTCACTCGAACGGCGGCGGGGCGACGAAGCCCTGATGTTCGCGCTCGAGGAATTTGGCCGCCGCAATGCAGCTCAGGTCTGCATACTGCGGCCCGACGATCTGGACCCCGACCGGCAGGCCATCCGCGGTGAACCCTGCGGGCGCGACCGTAGAGGGCAAATACGCCAGCCCGGAATAACCGGCCCAGAACATCTGGGTCGTCGAAGGCTGCGGCTTGCCGTTCACCGTGATCATCCGCTCCCAGCGCTCGCCCTTCTGGTTGTGCGGGAAGGCGGCGCTGGCCGCCGCGGGACACAGCAGCAAGTCCCACTCGCGGAAGAACTCCGCCCATTTTTGCCGCAGCAGCGCGCGCTTCTCGTTCCAGTGATGCCATTCGCGATGCGTCATGGTGTTCGCGCGGGCCATCCACGCTGGATAGCTGTCGTCGTCCGGCGCGAGGGTCGCGGCCAACGTCTTGTGACGATCGAACTGCTCTTCGGTCAGCGCGGCGCAGGTTGCGCTGCGCAGCAGGTAGATGAACACCCGATGCGCTTCCTCCAGGTCGATGTCTGGCCGGGCCCTTTCGCTCACTTTGGCGCCGGCCCGCGCGAAGCAGTCCGCCGCAGCCGCCACCTGTGCCTGCACCGAATCGTCGACCTCGGCGGTGGCGGCGTTGGTGAGCAGCGCGATCCTGAGCTGTCGGATCGCGGCCTTCGGCTTGGCGAGCGCGACGCGGATGCCGCGCGCCTCCAGCTCGTCCGGCTGGGCCAGGATACGAAGGGCGATTTCCAGGTCCTGCGCGCTGCGCGCGAGCGGCCCGATGACCATCATGTCGCGCGTGGCGAGGTTCGGCGGGAGGTTGTGTCCGCGGATCGGGCACAGCTCGAACGTGGGCTTGTGGCCGAACACCCCGCAATAGTGCGCCGGATTGCGGATCGAGGCGGCGATGTCGCTGCCCAGCTCGAGGCCGGTCAGTCCGGCGGCCAGCGCCGCCGCGGCGCCGCCGGAAGAACCACCCGGCGTGCGCGCGGGATCCCACGGGTTGCTCGTCGTGCCGTAGACCGGATTGAAGCTTTGCCAGTCGGCCAGCATCAACGGCACGTTGGTCTTGCCGAAGATCACCGCGCCCGCGCCCAGCAGCCGGTGCACCGCGAGCGCGTGGCGCTTTGCCACGTTGCCGGTCATGTCCGGGCGGCCCCAGCAGGTGACCAGGCCCTCGACGTCGAAGGATTCCTTGACCGTCATGGGCACGCCGTGCAATGGCCCCCACCAGTCGTTCCTGGCGGCCGCGCGATCGGCTTTGCGCGCGCGTTCGCGAGCGCGCTTTTCGTCGAGCACCACGATGGCGTTGATCTTCGGATTGAGCCGCGCGACGCGTTCCAGATAGCGCTCGAGCAGCTCCACGCAACCGATCTTCTTGCGGCGAATCAGCGCCGCCAGTCTGGTCGCCGGCAGGAATGGAATCGACGCATTCATGAGCAGACCCTGAAGAACTTTGAACCACGGACACGGAGGGCGCGTAGGAGAAGCGGGAGCAAACGAGACAATGATGACCTGGCGATGAGGCTTCGTCGGCACGGCCTGCTTGCTGTACTCGCTGTATACGTTTCCTTCCTGCTCTTGTCCGTGTCCTCCGTGCTTCGATTCAAGTTGCGTTCACTTCGCGATGGGGGCGCTGCCGCCGGCCTTCAACGGCAAGGCGAGCGGGCCGAACGGTGTACCGGTTTCGAGCGAGCCGGACAGGCTGTAGGGCGTCTTATCGCCGCGCAGCAGCGCCAGCACGCCCGTGCCGAGCACGCGTGGCGAGAAGGTAAGCGGAAGGTAGATGGTCGCCGACTGCCCGGGGGCGAGCTTCATGTTGTTGGAGAAGCTGCTTCGTCCCACTTCGGCTTCGCCCAGCGAGACGCTGAGGGCAACCTTGGAAAGGTCGATCGCGAACTGGTTCGTGTTCCTCAGCGTGATTCTGGCGTTGGCCTTGACCTGATCGAGGCTCATGCGGGTCACGTCGAAGGAGACCAGGGAAATGTCTGGCACCGCCGGGATCGGCAGCTCGCCGCTCTCGGACAGCGGCAGATCGATGCGTCCCAGCACCGGGGCGTTCACGGAGAGCGTGAGGTCGGCGCGGTAGGGAATGACCGAGCCGGGGCGCACCCCGCCAAGCGTTCTCGCGAGCGAGGCGAACTGCAGGGAGGCAGGCAGCGCGATCACTTGTGATCGGCGCGCCGGAACCGATTCACGCGGCTGGGCGCTGCCTTGAACGACGGTGCGCCCGCCACTGCTGATCGAATAGGACAGACCGGCGAGCGGCAGGCCCACGGCATAGGGATTCGATACCTCGACGTCGAAAACGAAGTCCACCTTCTCCAGAGTCAGATCGCGCAGGTTCGCGCCCACCACGCGGGCGCTCGGCTTGGGGGCGGTTTCGACCGCGGTCTGAATGGTCTCGCAGCCCGGGATCAGGACCGCGAGGAGGGCCAACAGGTTCGCTCCGGCAAGACGGTTCATGGCGGCGGGGCCAGGATGGAGGATGCCTGCATCGTAGCGCAACGGTGCATTTGCCCTTTCAGGTCAGTGCGCCCGTACCAGTTTGCGGATGCTGCGCAGGGGACGCGGGCGCTCCAGTTCCGGATAGAGCTGCGGCCAGGCGGTGTAAGAGACTTCGCCCACGTACAGGTCGCCGCGTGAATCGATGGCCAGGCCGTGGGGGGCGATAAACTGGTCGGCGCGCAGGCCGGCGACCGGAGTACCGAGGCGGGCCAGCAGTTTCCCTTCGTGCGTCACGATGCTGATGCGCGGACCGAGATTGGGCACATCCCGGTTGACCGCAAGGCCCGGCCCCAGCTCGCCGATGTAACACAGCGGGCGGCGCTGCGCTTCGACGTACAGCGCGCACGGCCGGTGCAGGTTGTTCCATTGCGCCTCGTATTTTCCGTCGCCGTTGAATACCTGCACGCGGTGGTTCTCGCGGTCGGCGACGTAGACCCAGCCGTCGGCGTCGCAACCGATGTTGTGCGGAAGGTTGAACTGGCCGGGGTCCGTGCCCGGTTCGCCCCAGGAGAGCAGCAGCTTGCCGTCGGGAGAGAACTTGTGGACCCGCGCGTTACCGTAGCCGTCCGAGATGTAGATATCTCCGCGCGGCGAAAGCGCGGTATGCGTGCAGCGATGGAACGGCTCGCCGCTCATGTAGGCCGACGGCTTGCCGGGAATGCCGATCTGCAGCAACACCTTGCCTTCCGGCGTGCACTTGCGCACGGTGTGATCGCCGTCGTCGGTGCAGTACAGCGTCTCGTCCGGTCCGATGTGCAGGCCATGCGCGCGGCTGAACAAGCCTTCGCCCCATGAGCGAAGGAAGTTGCCGTCGCGGTCCAGGACGATCATCGGGTGCTCCCCGCGGTTGAAGAGATAGACCCGGTCCCTGGAGTCCACCGCTACGGCGGCGACGTCGGGCATGCTCCAGCCGTCGGGGAGTTTTGCCCAGTCTTCCACCACCCGATAGCGGAATTCGCCGCTGCCAAGAATGGTATGCATGGTTCCCGTCTGCTCCTCTGGTCTGCTCCGGGCCGGCAAGACCGATGCTTTCATGTGCATCGGGTGGCATTCATGTTGCGCAGTCCCACACGGTTCTGCACTGCAAAACCGCTGGCTCGGGGCAGTTGCATTATTGCCCCGATTGCGAGGCAAGTTGCAGTTCCTTGAAATTCCAACGAATAGAACCTGTGCTTGACAAGGCCTCAGGCACGCTCGGATGATGCCACTCCCCGCCAGCACAAAGGCAGTCAAAGACAAGGGTTGAAGCTTGGGGGGAGGAGACGTGCCGGCCGGCGATGAGTCGCCGGCCGGCACATGCTTTTTGGGGAGAGCAAAACAACATGACCGCGCAGCGCTGGCGCCGCAGGCCGGAGGGCTCCACGTGGGGCGACTTCGGCCCCGACGACCAACTCGGACGGCTGAACCTGCTGACGCCGGAAAAGGTGCGCCAGGGGATCGCGGAAGTCCGGGAAGGGCTGACCTTCTGCCTCAGCCTGCCGCTTGACTATCCAGGCGGCAACGTCCTCAATCCTCGCCGCTTCCCGCCCGTGCTCCGGCCGACGCTGCGCAACGGCAGGCCGAACATGGTCTACATCGTGCAGCGCGACAACCCGGACGCGACGGACGTGATCAATGACGACGCCGCGATCCTTCACCTGCAGTATTCGACCCAATGGGACAGTCTTGCCCACGTTGGGCAACTGTTCGATGCCGACGGCGACGGAACGCCCGAGCCGGTGTTCTACAACGGCTTTCGCGCCGGCAGGGACATCGTCGGACCCAGCAACCCGGATGACGCGGGTGCGATCGGCAACGTGCCCGCCAAGCAGACCACTGCGGTGCATGCGCTGGGCGTGGAGAACATGGCGGTGAAGTGCGTGCAGGGACGCGCCGTCATGATCGACCTGTACGCCCATTTCGGCCGCGCGCGGGTCGCCGTGGGCTACGACCAGCTCGTGCGTATCCTCGAGCAGGACAAAGTCGTCGTCGAACCAGGCGACATGGTTTGTCTGCATACCGGCTTCGGTCAGCTCATCCTGGAGATGAACCGCCAGCCCGACGCGCGGGTGCTGGAGGACTCCTGCGCCGCGCTGGACGGCCGCGACGGAAGGCTATTGCAGTGGATCACCGATTGCGGACTGTGCGCGCTCATCGCGGACAACTACGCGGTCGAAGCGCACCCCGCGACCAGTCACCCGGGTCGCTGTGCAACCTTGCCGCTGCACGAGCACTGCTTGTTCAAGCTCGGCGTCAATCTGGGCGAGTTGTGGTACCTCACCGAGCTTGCGAACTGGTTGCGGCCGCGCGGGCGCTCGCGCTTTTTGCTCACCGCACCGCCGCTGCGTCTCCCCGGGGCGGTCGGTTCGCCCGCAACGCCGGTTGCCACCGTGTAGCCGAGCAGAAACCAGGCGCTCGCAGCGCCTTCTTGATCGAAAGGGGATTTCGATGCCCGGACGCGCTTCACCTCTGAGTTCAGTGCAGAAAGCCTGCCGGATTCTCAGTGTGCTCGCGGATACTCCGCGCCGCAGGCTGACCGAGATCGCCACTCACGCCTCGTTGAACAAGGTCACCACGCTGCGCATCCTCGACGTTCTGGTGAAGGAGAGCTTCGTGCGGCGCGACGAAGTGACCAAGACCTACTCGCTCGGGGATCAGGCGCTGGTTCTCGCCGCCGCGGCCCGCGACAGCGACGACGTACGCGCCAGGGCACGTCCCGCCCTGGTGCGGCTCGCGCGCCTGTCGGAGGACACGGTCATCCTCTCGGTGCGTCACGCCGCGGAATCGGTGTGCATCGACCGCGAGACCGGGAGCTTTCCGATCCGCGCGGCGTACATCGACGTCGGCGCACGCCGTCCGCTCGGCGTGGGGGCGGGCGCGCTGGCGCTGCTGGCCTGGCTCTCGGACGAGGAAATCGATGCCCTGCTACCGCAGGTGGCGCCGCGGCTCGCCGCCTATCCGAGGTTTTCGCTCGCTTCGATCCGCGCGTCGATCGAGCGCGCGCGTGCGCAGGGCTATACGCTGGTGCTCGACCAGATCGTGGACCGGATGGGTGCCGTCGGCGTGCCGGTCCTCGGGCTGGACGGCCGACCCATCGCCGCCCTCTCGATCGCAGCCCTGTCCGAGCGGATCTCTTCACGCGTGCCGGAGCTGGTCGCGGCCCTGAAGGAAGAGGCCGCGCGCATCGCCGACCCGCGCCTGCCGGTCCCGCGCGGGGAAGTGATGGCGGCATAGATGCTCCGAGCGGTTCGCCGCTGGTGACTCGTACAGGGCACCGGCTGCTCCTCGCCGAATCATGGGCTGGATCACTGGGGTCGGCGCGACTCCTTTCGGCAAGCACCCGGGGCGTTCGACGCTCGACCTGATGAGCGAGGCGGCGAGCCTTGCACTGGATGACGCGGGGCTCGAACGCGGCGACATCGACGGCCTGATCTGCGGCTATTCCACCACGCTGCCCCATCTGATGCTCTCCACGCTGTTCGCCGAGCACTTCGGGCTCTCGCCGCGCTACGCGCACGCCGTGCAGCTCGGTGGGGCCACGGGATTTGCGATGGCGATGGCCGCTCATCTCTTGACGCAGAGCGGTGCCGCCAAGCGCATCCTGGTGGTGGCCGGGGAGAATCGCCTGACCGGCCAGAGTCGCGAGGCGGCGGTCCAGGCCCTGGCGCAGGTCGGGCACGCGAGCTACGAGGTGCCGCTGGGAGCGACCGTTCCCGCCTACTACGCGCTGGTGGCTTCGCGCTACATGCACGAATACGGTCTCGGGGAAGACGATCTCGCCGAGCTGGCGGTGCTGATGCGCGCGCACGCGGCCACGCATCCGGGCGCACATTTTCGCGAGCCGATCACCGTCGGCGACGTGCTCCGATCCAGGCCGGTGGCAAGCCCGCTCAAGCTGCTGGACTGCTGTCCGGTCTCCGACGGCGGCGCCGCTTTCGTGATCTGCGCGCAGCGCGCCCCTCACGCCGTGAAGATCATCGGCGCCGCCCAGGCGCACACCCATCAGCACGTGAGCGCCTTGGCCAGCGTCACGCGGTTCGGTGCGGCGGAGTCGGCCGGCAGGGCGCTGCGCGAGGCCGGCGCCACGCTCGGCCAGATCGACTATGCCGCGATCTACGACAGCTTCACCATCACTCTGGCAATACTGCTGGAAGAGATCGGGCTCGCGCCGCGAGGGCAATCCGGACGGCTCGCGCGCGAAGGCCATTTCTCGCGCGCGGGCCAGGTACCGCTCAATACCCACGGCGGGCTGCTGTCCTACGGACACTGCGGCGTGGGCGGAGCGATGGCGCATCTGGTGGAGGCGCACCGACAGCTCACCGGCAGGGCGGGCGAGCGTCAGTGCGGCGAGCGGCGGCTCGCGCTGCTCCACGGCGACGGTGGGGTGCTGTCTTCGCATGTCAGCTTGGTGTTGAGCGCCGAATGAACGCGCAGCCCGGAGTGCTCGACTGGATCCGCGGCGAGTCCGGCATCGCCTACCAGCGCTGCGCACGTTGCCGCGCCGTCTGGTATTTCCAGAGAGATTTCTGCCCGCGCTGCGGTGCCCGTGAAACGGCGCGCCTTCAGGCGTCCGGCCGCGGCGTGGTGTACACGATCACGCTCGTGCACCGGGCGCCGCGCGAAGCGCTGCGCGCGCGCACGCCCTATGCGATCGTGCTGGTCGACGCGGAAGAAGGCTTCCGCATGATGGCGCTGGGCGACGCTTCGCTCGCCATCGGCCGGCGGGTGCATGCGCGCTTCCGGCAATTCGGTGACGCACTGGTCCCGTACTTCGAGGCACTCGAGGAATGACCCCGGGGAGAAAGATCGACTTTCGTGCCGGCGGTGCTCGGTATTGCGGGCCATGCCCGAGCGGGAGGCCATGCGCGTGACTTTGCCCGACAAACTGCGTGCTGCGCTGGATCCGAAGTCGGTGGCGATCGTTGGCGCCTCGGACAACGAGAACAAGATCGGCGGGGCGCGCGGACTCGTTAGCGGCGCAGCCGCCCGGCTGCGGGGAGCGCGCCCGCGCCCGCCGCAACAGTACGGCGCTGGCGCCCGCGATCCGCAGGGGAGCCCATGACCTCTTCCGACAAACTGCGTGCTGCGCTGGATCCGAAGTCGGTGGCGATCGTTGGCGCCTCGGACAACGAGAACAAGATCGGCGGGCGCCCGCTTCTCTATCTGCGCAAGCAGGGCTTTCGCGGCCGGCTGTATCCCATCAATCCCAACCGCAAGGAAGTGCAGGGGTTGAAAGCCTATCCGGACCTGTGGGCCGTGCCGCAGACGCCGGAGGTGGCCATCATCGCGGTGGCGGACGAAGCGGCGGTCGACGCCGTCGAGACCTGCGCGCAAGCGGGCGTCTCGGTGGCCATCGTCATGAGTTCCGGGTTCGGCGAGACCGGTACGCCCGATGGCAAGGCGAAGGAGGCGCGCATGCGCGAGGCCGCGCGCGCCGCCGGAATGCGGTTGATCGGCCCCAATACCCAAGGACTGGCCAACTTCGGCACCAGCGCGATCCTGTCCTTTTCGACCATGTTCATCGAGCTGCCGCCACAGGACGGCCCGATCGCGATCGTCAGCCAGTCGGGCGCGATGAGCGTGGTGCCCTACGGCCTGCTCCGCGCGCGAGGGCTCGGCGTGAGACACGCCCACGCCACCGGCAACGACGCGGAGGTCAGCGCCGGAGAGCTGGCCGCGCTGGTAGCGGAAGACTCGGAAGTCAAGCTGCTGTTGCTGTACCTGGAAAGCGTCGCGGACAGCGCGCCGCTCGTTCGGCTGGCACACGTGGCCAGGTCCCGTTCGCTGCCAGTGGTTGCCCTGAAGGCCGGACGCACGGCCGCGGGGCAGGAAGCGGCGCGCTCTCATACGGGTGCGCTGGCCAACGAGGATCGCATCGTCGACGCCTTTCTGGAGCGCCATGGGATCTGGCGTGCGCAGAACACCCAGGACCTCGTGCGTGCGGCGGAGGTCTATCTCAAGGGCTGGCGGCCGCGCGGCAAGAAAGTGGTGGTGATCAGCAATTCGGGCGCGGTGTGCGTGATGGGAGCGGATGCGGCGACCCAGACCGGGCTACAGATCGCCGCGCTGTCGGACGACACGCGCGCGCAGCTGAAGAAGATACTTCCCGGCTTCGCGACGGTCGCCAATCCGATCGACATCACCGCGGCCCTGCTGACCAACAGCCGCCTGTTCTCCGACATCCTGCCGGTCGTTGCCAAGGACCCGTCTGCCGACGCGGTGGTGATCGGCATTCCGGTGGCGGGGCAAGGTTACGACATCGATGCCTTCGCGCGCGATACCGGCGCGTTTGCGCGCGAGACGGGCAAGCCGGTGGTCGCCGCCATCACCCAGGCCTCGATTGCCAGGCGTTTCCGCGAGGAGAAGGTGCCGGTTTTCGAGACCGAGGCCGAAGCGATCGCCGCGCTCGCCCAGTTTCTGAATCACGCGGAACTCATGCGCAACGCGCCCCGCGCCGACAGCGCGCCCGCGCACCGGACCCTGCCCGCGGCTTCGATCATGCTCGATGAAGCGCAAAGCCTGGCGCTCGCCGGGCGCTTCGGAATCCCTGTCGTGGAGCACCGGCTGTGCGCGACTGCGCAGCAAGCGCTGCATGCCTTCGCTAGGCTCGGCGCACCCGTCGCGGTCAAGGGTTGCTCGAGGGACGTGGTGCACAAGTCGGAAATGGGTCTCGTGCACCTGGGGCTGACCAACCAGAAGGGGGTCAGGCGCGCCTTCGAAGCGGTCAGGCACGCACTCCTGCAGCGCGGTTGCGCCTTCGACGGCGTTATCGTGGCGCGCATGGCACGCGGGCGTCGCGAGCTGATGGTCGGCGCGCGGCGCGATCCGGCCTTTGGGCCGGTCGTGATCGTCGGGGACGGCGGAAAGTACGTGGAAGTCATGCCCGACGCGCGGGTGTTGCTGTGGCCGTTCGACGAGGAAGCGGTGCTCAGGGCGCTGACCCGGCTGCGCATCGCGCCACTGTTCGCCGGGGTGCGCGGCGAGCCCGCGCTCGACGCGGCGGCCGTGGTGCAGGTGGTCATGGCGGCGGGACGCTTGATCGCGGACCCTGCGGTGGGTGTTGCCAGCATGGACCTCAATCCGCTGATCGTGGGCGCACAAGGCGAGGGATGCCGGGTGGCGGACGCGGTGGTCTACGTGGACGAGAGGCGGAGGCGCGAGGCCGGAGGGGGGCAGTGAGGTGGAGCCTTCGGCGGCAATGCAAGCGACCCGTCAGGAAACGACCAGCGCTTCGCTTCCGGCCGCGAATCGCAGCCAAAGAACACGTCGCCGATCGGCGACGGTAGTGCTGCGCGCCTCGGCTTGCGGGCGGCTGCAGCCAGCCTGGCGTCGGTGCGAACGCAGCTCGGATTGCCCGCGCACCTCGCTTGCTTGGCTGCGCCCGATCGCGCTTCGAGCAGTGCTTGGCTGAAGCGGCCGGCCACGCCCGCCGCGAGCGCGGTTCGAGCTCGCAGGCCGGAGCCGTCAGAGCGCTTGCGCCAGCCCATAGATTCCGAAGCCCGCGATCGCGGCCGCCGAGGCGAGATTCGCGGCTCGTATCGCCGCGGGCTGCAGCAGCAGGTGCAGGCCCGCCCCGAGGAAGGCATAGGCGAGCTGGGCGGGCAGGCTGCCGAGGAAGATGAAAACGGCATAGCGCGGCACGTCTTCCCAGTGGTGCGTCAGGGGCAACTGCCCGGCGAACGACAGGAAGAGCAGGATGGTGAGGGGGTTGGCGAGGGTCAAAGCGTAGGTCGTGGAGAATCCGACCGCGCGCGAGGCGTAACGGGCCTTGTCGTGGCGCGCGGGGGGACGTGTCCAGGCGGTCCAGGCGAGCCGTGCTCCGAGCGCGAGCAGCAAAACCGAGCCGGTGCCGGCCAGCATGCCGCGATGGGCCGATAGCCACCCTTCGAGGCGCGCACCAAACGCGAGCGCAATCACCGCGTAGGTGAAGTCGGCGATGGCCACACCGAGCGCGCAATCCGCGGCCTTGCGCCAGCCGTGTTTCAGCCCGACGTGCATGACGTAGAGCGCGAGCGGGCCGACGGCCGCGCCCACGGCCAGCCCGAACAGAAAGGCGCGAATCTCTGCCAGTTCGCTCATCACGATTCCGTGGTGCTCATTGTGCCCGCGCGCAGGCGCAAAGCATCGATTTTCCCTCTACAAAGTGGTTGACAACGTTCTATGTGCTGTGCATTCTCTGCACCGCATGCGTAGCATGACAGCACGACGAGCCATATATCGCGACCTTTCATGGGAGATTTGAAGATGGCAACTGCCAAGAAGAAAGCGAAGAAGCCTGCGAAGAAGGCGGCGAAGAAGGCCCCGAAGAAGACCAAGAAACCCGCCAAGAAAGCCCCGGCAAAGAAAACCGCGAAGAAAGCGGCCAAGAAGAAATCCGGTGCGAAGCGCAAGCCCAACGCGGCCTTCATGAAGCCGATGACACCCGACGCGACGCTCGGCGCAGTGATCGGCAACAGCCCCATGCCTCGCACCGAGGTGACCAAGAAGCTGTGGGCTTACATCAAGCGTAACGGCCTGCAGGACACCAAGAACAAGCGCATGATCAACGCCGACGACAAGCTGCAGGAAGTCTTCGGCGGCAAGAAGCAGGTCTCGATGTTCGAGATGACCAAGCTGGTCGCCAGGCACTTGAAGTAGACGACAGCACGAGCATTCCCGCGGCCGGCGGCGAGCGCGTCGCTGCCGGCCCCATCCCTCCAGGGCCAGCTCCCGGCCCCGCGTTATCTGGCGCCGCCTCACGGTGCATACCGCGCGTCGAATCCCTCCCCGCGCCCGCAGCTAGGGTTCTTTTCGCATCCCCTGCGCCTGCCACACCGAACGTGTTGACACGACTTCGTTCGCGCGCGTGTAATGAGGCCCGACCGATCTGGATTCACCCGTTTCGAGGCGAACGCAGAGGTCTTCACGGCGGGCGAGGCATGCCGTGAAAGCACGGACGCATCTCAAAGGAGGAGGCCATGATCCGTAATGCTCATTGGGCGGCGACGATCGTCGCCGCCACACTCGGCATCTGCGCGAGTTCCGCCCACGCGCAAGCCGCAGCCGAGTGGACTACGTACGGCGGGGACAGCGCGCAGACCCGCTACAGCGCGCTGTCGCAGATCAATGTGGGCAACGTTCACAAGCTCAAGGTCGCCTGGGTCATGCAGCTCGGTACGCTGGAGGCCCAGGAATCCACGCCGCTGGTTATCGGCGACACGATGTATGTCACCACGTCTCACGGGCCGCGCTACGTCTATGCGCTGGACGTGAGGACCGGTGCGATCCGCTGGAAATACGAACCCGAGATCCCGGGCGACTATCAGCAGTTCGCTTGCTGTGGCGTGGTGAACCGCGGTGCCGCCTATGCCGGCGGGCGCTTGTTCGTCACACGTCTCGACGGGCACCTCGTCGCGCTCGACGCCCGGACCGGCAGGGAATTATGGGACGTGAAGGTGGTGGACTATACCCAGGGCTCGGCGATCACCTCGCCGCCGACCCTCGCGAAGGATCTGGTGATCACCGGTTTCGCCGGCGGAGAGTACGGAGTCCGCGGTGCGATCACGGCGTACCGGCAGGCGACCGGCGAACTGGTCTGGCGTACGTATACCGTGCCCGGACCGGGCGAGCCGGGAAACGAGACCTGGAAGGACGATTCGTGGAAGCGTGGAGGCGGCTCGGTCTGGCTGCCGGGTTCTTATGATCCGAAGCTCGATCTGCTCTACTTCGGCACCAGCAATCCCGGGCCGTGGGGTGCGTCGGTGCGCGGGCCGGACTCCAGCGACTATGGCCAGTACACCAACCTCTACACCGCAGCCACCCTGGCGCTCGATGCGGACACGGGGAGGATCGTCTGGTATTACCAGACCACGCCCTACGACGCCTGGGACTACGACGGCGTGAACGAAGCGGTGCTGGCGGACGTGACGATCGGGGGACGGAAGATCGCCGCGGCACTGAAGGCGGATCGCAACGGCTTCTTCTACGTGCTGGAGCGCGCCACCGGCAAGCTCGTTTCCGCCGAGCCTTTCGTCCACGTCAATTGGGCCAGAGGCATCGACAAGGCGACCGGACGGCCGATCGAAAACCCGGAAATGCGGCCCAAGCTCGACCAATGGGCGCGCGGCATCTGTCCGAATCTGTTCGGAGGAAAGAACTGGGAGCCGATGTCCTACAGTCTTCAGACGGGCCTGGTCTACATCCCGACCTTCAACCTGTGTATGGACATGGTGGGCAAGACCGAGGAATACCAGCGCGGGAGGTTCTATCTCGCTTCCGAGTTCGAACTGGGCAAGGCCGGGCCCGGAGGATTCCTCTCCGAAATGATCGCCTGGGACCCGGCCAATCAGAAGAAGGTCTGGGGCATCAAGGAAGAGCTGCCTTACATGGGCGGAGCGCTGTCGACCGCCGGGGGTCTGGTCTTCTACGGCAACATCAACGGCTGGTTCAAGGCGGTGGACGCGAAGAGCGGCAAGGAACTCTGGAAATTCAACTGCGGTTCGGGCATCAGCCAGGGACCCGTCACCTTTCAAGTTGGCGGCAAGCAGTACGTGGCGGTCGTATCCGGGCGGCTGAAGACGCCGCCGTCCTTCCTGGGTCCGATCGGAGAAAAGGTCTTCGCGGCGAGCCCGGAAGGCGGCGCGGTGTTCGTCTTCGAGCTGGGAAGCTGACGGTTCCGAACGCAATCGCAGCGGCCGGGATGGCGCGCAAGCCCCATCCCCTGTCGCGTGCCATCGCTCCATGAGCGTGCGGCCCGCGAAACCGGCCGTTGCCGCCGCACTGTTGTCGGTCGCCCTCGGCGCGCCCTGCGCCGCGCCAACGGCGCTGAAGAATCCGTTCGAGGGCGACGAGCAACGCGTCGAGGAAGGCAGGAGCCTGTTCAACCAGTATTGTTCGCACTGTCACGCGCCCAACGCGCAGACCGGCGAACGCGTGCGCGACGTGCGCCGCATGAAGATCCGCTACGGCGAGCGGATGACCGAAGTATTCTGGAAGACGGTGCAGGAAGGACGGGTTGACCGCGGCATGCCGGCCTGGCAGGGTGCGCTCCCCGAAGAAACGTTGTGGAGCATTTACACGTTTATCCAGTCGGTGCAGAAAGAACGCTGAGAGCGATGCCCGGAATGAAGGGAGGGCGCACATGGTGAACTGGATCCGCGACCTGTCGGCGAAGGAGCGCAAGACGCTGCTGGCCGCCTATGGCGGGTGGTCGGTCGATGCCTTCGACTTCATGATCTACACCTTCGTCATTCCCACGCTGATCGCGGCGTGGGGCATGACGAGAGGCGAGGCGGGCATGATCGCCACCTCGGCGCTGCTCGCTTCCGCGGTCGGCGGCTGGGCCGCGGGGGCGCTGGCGGACCGCGTCGGGCGCGTGCGCATGCTGCAGATCACGATCGCCTGGTTCGCGCTGTTCACGTTTCTGTGCGGTTTCACGCACTCGTTCGAGCAGCTGCTGATCGTGCGCACGCTGCAGGGCCTGGGCTTCGGTGGCGAATGGGCGGTCGGCTCGGTCATCATCGGCGAAATCATTCGCGCCGAGCACCGCGGCAAGGCGGTGGGCACCGTGCAGAGCGGCTGGGCGATCGGCTGGGGTGGAGCCGCTTTGCTGTTCACCGTCTTCTTCTCGGTTCTGCCCGAGGAGTTGGCGTGGCGCGTGCTGTTCTGGGTCGGACTGCTTCCGGCGCTGCTGATCCTCTATATCCGCCGCAACGTCGCCGAGCCCGAGGTGTTCGAAGCCACGCGCAGCCACAGGGAGGCGCGGGGCGGCAGCTTCCTCGAGATTTTTTCCGCGCGCCTGCTGCCGACGACTGTGCTTGCCAGCCTGGTGGCCACCGGGATGCAGGGCGGCTACTACGCGATTACGACCTGGTTGCCGACCTATCTCAAGACGGTACGCGGACTCTCGGTGCTCGACACGGGCGGCTATCTCATCGTGGTCATCGCCGGCGCGCTGGCCGGTTACCTGGTCGCGGCCTGGCTGTCCGATCGCATCGGACGGCGCAACACGTTTTTCCTGTTCGCCGTGTGCTCGGCCGCCAGCGCGGTGATCTACACCCTGCTGCCGATCAGCGACGCGCTGATGCTCGTGCTGGGATTTCCGCTGGGCTTCTTCGTGTCCGGCAATTTCAGCGGTGTGGGTGCCTTTTTCACCGAGCTCTTCCCCAGCCGCTGCCGCGGGTCGGGGCAGGGGTTCTGCTACAACTTCGGGCGCGGCATCGGGGCGCTGTTCCCGGCCCTGGTCGGTTTCCTCAGCGCGAAACTGGGTCTGGGTGCGGCGATCGGGCTTTTCGCGGGGGCGGCCTACGTGCTCGTGATCCTGGCGGTGGCTCTGCTGCCGGAGACCCGGGGGAAGACCCTGGCGGTGTACGACTGAGAAACCCGTCATTGACGCTGCGGGCGATCCCAGCATAATCCCGCCTGCGCGGCGAACATCCCTCTCGACTGCGCCACTGACTTGACCGACGCCAACGATCATCGCCCCGCGCCTCCGGTGAGCCTCGTCAGCGAGGCCGCGGCGGCGGAGGCCGCCCGGTTGCCGGCCATTCGCCGCGCGGCGTTCGCTGTGACCCTGGCGGCCGCCAGCTTGCTGCTGGCGGTTGCGAGCGGCCTGGATTTCCGCTGGGCGCTGGCGGACTGGCTCATCGTCCACGGCGTGCTCGAATGCCTGATTCTGATCGTCGCCGGGCACATCGTCAGCGCCAGCTTCGGCCTGTGGCTGACCAGCCGCGAGCCCAAATGGTTGCTGCTCGCCTGCGGGTTCGCACTCGCGATCGTGCTCAACTTCGGGCACGTGCTGCTCTACAGCGGCATCGTCGTTCCCGATCCGGATCCGTTCAGCAACCGCTTCATCTGGGTGCACGAAGCGATGGCGTGCCTGGCGATGCTCAGCGCCGCGTGGGTGGTTTCGGAACAGAAGATCTCGGCCCGGGTGACCGCGCTGCTGGCGGCGCTGCTGGTGCTGGCGTTTGCGGGGCTCGTCCTGTTGCACGAGCAAACTTCGAGATTGATCGAAGCCTCGTGGATGCAGCGCGGCAACAACTTCGTGAACATGCTGTTGTGCCTGGTGGCCGTGCTGCACATCGGCTCGCGCGTGCTTTCCGGGGATCGCACCCCGGGCCTGGTCGTGGTGGGTGCCGCCATCGCGCTCGAGGCGATCGCCCAGGGTTCGTTCGTGTTCACCCGGCAGGTGTCCGACGCCTACACGACGCTGGGACATCTGTACAAGCTCGTCGCCTTCGGGTTGCTCTATTACGGGCTCTTCTTCACCAACTTCCTGCGGCCCTACGAGCTGATCCGCAAGACCGAAACGCTGTTTCGCACGCTGGTCGAGCGTTCACCGGCGGGGATCACGCTGAGCAGAAAGGGCAGGATCGTGCATGCGAACCGCGCCTTCCTGCGCATGTTCGGCTTTCCGGACCTCGACGCGGCGAAACAGGTGCGCCTCTGGGAGCTGGACAGCGACGAAGCGAATCCGGCGGCCAGGGACGGGCCGCCGGCCGTGCCCGAGGCGGGATCGTTCATGCGGCGCGCGCTGCGCTACGATGGCAGCGTGATCCACGTGCGGGTCGAGCACGAAATCGTCGACCTGCCGGGCGGGCGCGCGACGCTGGGCTATTTCGTCGACCTCTCCGACGCCGTCAACGCCCAGCACCAGTTGCAGCGTCTGGCCAACTACGATCCGCTCACCGGGCTGCCCAACAGAGCGCTGCTGCTCGACCGTCTCGAGCAGGCGATTCGCATCGGCATGCGCTCCGGGGAGCTGGTCGCCGTGCTCTTCATCGACCTGGACCAGTTCAAGGAAGTCAACGACACCCTCGGCCACGCCACGGGCGACGAACTGCTCAAACTGGTCGCGCAGCGGCTGAAGGACGCCTGCCGGAGGGAGGACACGCTAGGGCGGCTGGGGGGGGACGAGTTCCTGGTGATCGCGCAACGCGTGCCTGCGCCCGAGTCGATCTCGGTGCTGGCCAACAAGCTGATCAGCGCGCTGGACAGGCCCTTCGAACTGCAGGGGCGGGAGATCTACGTGGGCGGCAGCATCGGGATCTCGCTGTTTCCGCGCGATGCGACCGATGCGGGCACGATGATCAAGAACGCCGATGTCGCGATGTATCAGGCCAAGCGTGGCCGCGAGACGCGCGTGTGCTTCTATTCGGAACAGATGAACGCGCGCGCGATGGAGCGGCTGGAGATCGGCGCGGAGCTGCGGCGCGCGCTCGAGCGCGAGGAATTCGAGCTGTTCTATCAGCCCAAGATCGACCTGGCGGCGGGCCGCGTGGTGGGCGTGGAGGCGCTCCTGCGCTGGCGCAGCCCGACGCGCGGCCTGGTGGCGCCGGAGAGCTTCGTTCCCGTACTGGAGGAAACCGGCCTGATCGCCCCGGTCGGCCGCTTCGTGCTGGCCAGGGCCTGCCATCAGGGCATGGAGTGGCGCTCGGCCGGGCTCGGGCGCATCGCCGTGGCCGTCAATCTGTCGCCGGCGCAGTTTCGCGGGGGCAAGCTCGCCGAGGACATCGAGTTCGCACTGCAGGCCTCGGGCCTGCCCTACGAGGACCTGGAGGTCGAGATCACCGAAAGCCTGCTGTTCGAGGACCTCGAGCAGGCGCGAAGCATTCTGCAACGACTCACCGGCAAGGGCGTGCGCGTCGCGCTGGACGATTTCGGCACCGGCTACTCTTCGCTCTCCTCGCTGGATTCGCTGCCGGTGCAGTGCATCAAGGTGGATCGCGCCTTCACGCAGGCGCTCAGACCCGACAAGATCACCATCGTCGCGGCGATCATCAACGTGGCCCACACGCTCGGCATGCGGGTCGTCGCCGAAGGCGTGGAAACCGAATCCCAGCGCGAGCTTCTCCGCGCCCTGGGATGCAACGAGATCCAGGGCAGCCTGGTCGCCGGGC
The DNA here is from genome assembly GCA_035560005.1 of Burkholderiales bacterium. NCBI lineage: Bacteria > Pseudomonadati > Pseudomonadota > Betaproteobacteria > Burkholderiales > Burkholderiales bacterium. The sequence goes on from DATMAN010000097.1 coordinate 93,379, forward strand.
CGATGTCGAACGTGGAACTCGTCGCGTGGCTCAAGAGCCATCGCACCCCGCACCTGGTGGCCCTCAGGGACGAGAAGGGCTGAGCATCCAGGCGAATCCGCCGCACCGAAGCTTCGCTGGTGCGCCGCTCAAGGCAGCTTCAGGTACTTCACCCGATATCCGGTCCGTTTCTCCAGAGCCTCGAGGTCCATTCGCGCGTAGTCCTCGGGGGCGCTGACCTCGCGGATGCCGAAGCGCGCCATGTCCTCCACCGAGAGGTAATAGAAGCCCGCCACGCCGTAGATCTCGTTGCCGATGCGGGTGATGTATTCGTCAACATCGATGCGGTCGAAGAAGGCCTCCTGCCTGAAGATGGCGCCGGTGAGGTAATCGACGTTGACCTGGCGCGCGCGCACGAGCTCCTCCGCCTCGCGCCCCGCAGGCAGCTTGCGCGCCTTTATCGCCCGCTCGCTGATCGCGTGCAACTCGTCGAGCAGCCCGGGCTGCTTCGCGCTGCCGTGCCAGGCCACCACCGAGCCGGGAAGGATGGTCTTGCGCCTGCCCGCCGGAAAGACGTAATTGGCGCACGACGACAGGCACACGCCGTCGACCGTGACGTCGAGTTGACGTTCCAGCACGAAGTCGCCGACGTCCATTCCGGCGACGATCTCGCCGCCCGCGGAATCGACGATCAGCGTGTCGACGGACCTGCCGGCCGTCAGCTTTTTGAGCGCCTGCAGCCCGCCTTCGGTCAGCTCGCCTCGATAGATTGCGGCGTTGCCGTTCAGCTCGACGCGGACCTCGCCGGCTACATGAACGCGCTGCGCCAGACCGGTTTCGGCCCCACGCGGCGGGGCGCCGCAGCCCGCGATCGCGATCAGCGCCAGCCAGCAGAACCTGCGCATCGCAGAAGACCTTTGGAAGACCGTCGCGATGGTAAGCGGCGCCGCGCGTGATCGGCAAGCGACCCGCTACAATCACCCCTTTTGCGATGGAAGTCGAAGTGCCTCTCGTGCGTCCCTTTGCCGGCTTGCGCCCCGCGCCGGCGTACGCGGCCGAAGTCGCGGCACCGCCCTACGACGTCTTGACGAGCGAAGAGGCGCGAGTGAGGGCGTCCGGCAAGCCGTGGAGCTTTCTGCGCGTGTCCCGGGCCGAGATCGATCTCGCGCCGGGTACCGACCCGCACGCACCCGAGGTCTACGCCAAGGCGGCAGAGAACTTCCAGCGCATGCTCAGCGCCGGGGTGCTTCAGCGTGATCCGGTGCCGTGCTTCTATGCCTACCGCCTGATCATGGGTTCTCACTCGCAGACCGGGATCGTCGTCGCCGCGTCGATCGCCGCGTACGCGGCCGACCGCATCCGCAAGCACGAGTTGACCCGGCCCGACAAGGAAGACGACCGGGTGCGCCAGATCGAGGCACTGAATGCCCAGACCGGTCCGGTGCTGCTGGCACACCCGCCGCGCCCCGAGCTGGAGCGCACGCTGACGCAGGTCAGCGCGCAGGCCCCGGTGATCGACGTGGCCGCGGACACGGGCGTGCGCCACAGCCTGTGGGTGATCGACGACCACGACGCGATAGCCGAAATCGTCCGCATCTTCGAGGCCATGCCGGCGCTCTATATCGCCGACGGGCACCACCGCTCGGCGGCTGCAGCCAGGGTCGCGGCTGCGCGGCGTCGCGCCAACCCCGGACACACCGGAGAAGAGAGCTACAACTTCTTTCTGGCGGTCGCGTTTGCGCACCATCGGATGCGGATTCTTCCCTATCACCGCGTGGTGAGGGATCTGAACGGCATGGGCCATGAGGCGTTCCTCGCGCGCCTGCGGGAGCGTTTCGAAGTGCAGCCCAGTGGCGAGCCGGTCGCGCCGCAACGGCGCGGCGAGTTCGGTCTGTATCTCGCACGATCCTGGCATCGGCTGTCCATGAGGCCCCAATGGATGCCGGCGGATGATCCGGTCGCCCGCCTGGACGTGAGCCTGCTCGCGGATCATGTGCTCGGCCCGCTGCTGGGCATCCACGATGCGCGCCGGGACGAGCGCATCGACTTCGTCGGCGGCATCCGCGGCCTGCAGGAGCTGGAGCGGCGGGTGGACAGCGGCGAGATGGCCTGCGCCTTCTCCCTGAATGCCACGCGCATGGAAGACCTGATGGCGGTGGCGGATGCCCACCGCATCATGCCGCCGAAATCCACGTGGTTCGAGCCCAAGCTCGCCGACGGGCTGGTTTCCCACCTGCTCGATTGAACGCAACCGCGTAGCGGCGGCTAGCCGGCCGGCGGGCACGGCCTGTGCCGCGCAGTAAACTGGCTCCGATGATGGGTGCGCCCAAAGCCCGGATCTGTGAGCGGAAGGTGAACTATGTCGCGATCCGATCTCTCCAACAGTGCAAACGTCCGCGATGCCGATGTCGCGCTCTCGCGCGAGCAGGTCGCAGAAGTGCTGGTCTATCTCAAGCGGCGCGACAAGACGACTTCTACGTAAGCTAGCCGGAAACGACGATGGATTCGATCGCCGAGCGCCAATACAGCCTGAGCGCTTCCGAAGTCGAGGCGTTTCGTCGCGATGGGTTCCTGATCGCGCGCCGGCTCGCGTCGCGCCAGACCTGCGAGGCGCTGCTGGCGGTGGCGCGCGAGCAGCTCGAGCAGGGCGTCCAGCCCCTGGAGTACGAAGCTGACCTGGGCTACCCGGGCGCCCCCGCGTCGCGCGAAGCCGAGGGCGGCCGCACGGTGCGGCGGCTCCTGCAGGCGTATTCGCGCGATCCACTGTTTCGCCAGTGGGCCACTTCGCCGCCGCTTTCGGGGCGTCTGATGCAACTGCTCGGAGCACGAGTGATGCTGGTCCCGGCGCATCACAATTGCGTCATGACCAAGCACCCGCGATTCGGCAGCCTCACCGGCTGGCACCAGGACATCCGCTACTGGTCCTTCGAGCGTCCGGAGCTGGTCTCGGTCTGGCTCGCGCTCGGCGAGGAGCACGAAGCCAACGGCTGTCTCTGGGTGGTGCCCGGCTCGCATGCGCTGCAGCTGCCGCGCAGTCGCTTCGACGACGCGCTCTTCCTGCGCGAGAATCTGGCGGAGAACCGCGCGCTCATCGCCGGGCGCACACCGGTCGAGCTGCAGGCGGGCGACGTGCTCTTCTTTCACTGCCGTTTGCTTCACTGCGCCGGGCGCAACGAGACCGAACAGGTCAAGTTCTCGGTTGTCTTCACCTACCGGACTGCGGGCAATCTGCCGCTGAGCGGCACGCGCTCGGCGTCGCTGCCGTCCATTCCGGTCGGCTGATTCGGAACGCAGGAAGCCCCCTGAGCATGGAGGCGGATTGCGGCGCGTGATGGCCGGATCCATCGTTACGAGCGGGAGCGCTGAAATTGCGCCAATCAGTCATCGGCTTGTCTGCGGCCGCGTGCAGACCGGGTCGCGCGCGCCCATGGCGTATCCGGGGCGCGCGGGTTCTCGCCGCGCTGCTCGCAGCGGCGGCGATCCGGGCGGCGGCACAAAGCGTGGAGTACCGCGTCGAGATCGACGCACCCGAGCCGCTCGCCGAGCTGTTGCGTGCGAACCTGGACCTCGTGCGCTGGAGCGGGCGCGCGGATGTCAGCGAAGATCAGCTCAAGCTGCTCGTCAAGTCCGCCCCGCGGCAAGCGCGCGACCTGCTTGCCACTGAAGGGTACTTCTCGCCGCTGGTGTCGGTAGAACTGGCGCGGCAGCAAGCGGCCTGGGTCGCGCGCCTGAAGGTGGAACCCGGTGAACCCGCACGCGTGATTTCGGTGGACTTTAGGGTGAGCGGAGCGATCGATTCCGACCCGCATCGCGAGGAGCGAATTGCAGCCGCGCGCCAGGCGTTCGGCATTGAGCGCGGCCGGATCTTCCGGCAGGCGCACTGGGAGGCAGGCAAGGAGCGTGCGCTGCACAGCCTGCAGCGGCGCCTGTACGCGGCGGCCGCCATGGCGCACAGTCGCGCCGACATCGACCCACGCACGCGCGAAGCCCGCCTGCAGGTCGCGATCGACAGCGGCCCGCCGTTCGCGTTCGGAGCCCTGGAAATCCGCGGCCTGCAGCGCTATGCGCCGTCGATCGTGCATAACCTGAGTCCGATCCGCGCCGGCGATCCCTACGACGAGGAAGAACTGCTGAAGTTCCAGCGGCGTTTGCTCGGCAGCGGCTATTTCGCGAGCGCTGTGGTCAGCGCGGGCAACGATCCTGCGCAAGCGGCCGCGGCGCCGGTGTACGTCACCCTCGTGGAATCGGCGGCGCGGCGGCTGGAACTGGGCGCGGGATTCAGCACCGACCGCGGCGCGCGCTTTCAGGCCGGGTATACCGATCACAACGCGCTGGGCCGGGCCTGGCGTTTCAATTCGGTGCTGAAGCTCGATCGGGTCAGTCAGCAGGCGGCGGGCGGCCTGACCCTTCCGCGGGACGAGAAGGGCTGGCGCAACGGCTTCGAGGGCAAGGTCAACCATCAGGACATCCAGGGCGAGGAACGGCTCGACTGGAGCGTGGCTGCGGCCCGTACCTATTCGATCGAGACCCGCGAGTCGCAGCTCGCGCTGGAGTATCTGAGCGAAAAGCAGGTACTGGAGAGCGGCGAAGAAGACTATCGGAAGGCGCTGTACCTGAGCCGGAGCTGGAGCTGGAGCGCGCTGGACGATGCGCTCGCGCCCCGGCAGGGCTACACGCTGCGGCTTGCCGGCGGCGCCGCCGGGCAAGCCGCGCTTTCCGACCAGAACTTCGCCCGCCTGCAGGTCAAGGGCACCTACCTTCAACCGGTGCGCGGCTTCGGTACGCTCTTGGTGCGGCTCGAACTCGGTTATGTCGCGGCCGATTCCCGCGCCGGCATCCCGTCGGCCTATCTGTTCCGCACCGGCGGCGATACGACGGTGCGCGGCTACGCCTTCGAAAGCCTGGGGGTGCAGGAGAACGGGGCGGTCACCGGGGGCCGCTACCTGGGCGTGGGCAGCGTTGAATACATCCAGTGGATCGCGCCCCGCTGGGGACTGGCCGCGTTCTACGACGCGGGCAACGCGACCGACGAGCTTTCCGGGTTCCGCGCGGCCGCGGGCTACGGCGCGGGCGTGCGCTGGAGCAGCCCGGTTGGCACGCTGAGCCTGGACCTCGCCTACGGCGAGCGCAGCGAGCAGTATCGGGTGCACTTCAACGTCGGGCTGGTGTTCTGATGGGTTTGCGCCGACTGGCCTGGTGGACGTTGGGCGGCCTCGCGCTGCTCGCGGCGCTCGCGCTCGCGGCGCTGTTCTACGCGAGCCACAGCGAAACAATGCTGCGCTGGGGGATCGCACGCTACGCATCCCGGTTGCCGTGCGCACTTTCGCTGGAAGGCTTGCGCGGCACGCTGAACGGACCGCTGCGTGCGCAGCGCGTGGCCTGCGAAAGCGCCGACTTGCGCGTGGAAGCCCGTGACGTGCTGCTGCAATGGGCGCCATGGCAGCTCGCGCGCCATCGACTGGAGATCTCGCGCCTGCAAGCGGCCTCGGTCGTCTATACCGACAAGAAGCCCGGCGGAGGGCTCGATCCCCCGACGCGCCTCGCGCTGCCGCTGGCCGTGCGCCTGGACTCTCTGGAAGTCGACCGCTTCGCGATCGCGCGCGGCGCCAAACCGATCGAGGTCGGAAGCGTTGCCGTTTCGGTTGAAAGCGACACGACGGGGCTGCGCGTGCGGCGGCTTCGGCTGGCCGGTGCCTGGGGCAGCGGAGAGGGCGAGGCGACCCTCGGCGCCCAGGCCCCGCTGCCGCTGCAGGCGCGCATGCGCGTTGAAGGCGTCCTCGCCGAGGGTTGGCCGATCGAAGCGCACCTGCAGCTTTCCGGACCGCTTGCGCAGCCGGTCGCCAGAATTGAGGGTTTCGTTCGGGGGATGCCCTTATCGGCGCGCATGCAGCTCGAGCCGTTCACCGAGGATCCCGTACGCTCGATCGGCGTGCGCAGCACGGCGTTCGACCTGGCCGCATTCGACCCGCGGTTGCCGGTCACCGCGCTGCGGGTCGAACTCGACGCCGCGGCGCAGCGCCTCGAAGCGCTGGAAGGTGAACTGAGGGTGGTCAACCCAGAACCGGGACCGCTCGACCGCAAGCGCCTGCCGCTCGAGCGCCTGCATTCGCGCCTGCGCCTCACCGCGCACTCGTTCGAGTTGCAGGAAGCGAGTTTCGGTTTCGGGGCCGGCGGCGAGGCGGTGGGATACGCGGGGCTTTACGATGGCGTGTTGCGGCTCGACGTGGGCGTGCGGCGGCTGGATTTGAGACGCTTGCACAGCAGTCTGCGTGCGACGCGGCTCGAAGGCAGGCTGCGCGCGCAGGGCGGGCGCGAATGGCAGCAAGTCAGCGGCCGGCTGCGCGAGAAAGGCGTGGCAATGGAGGGCGAGGCGCGGATCGCGAACGATCGCGTCGAGATCGCCCGGCTGCTGGTTCGCGCTGGCGGGGCACAGGCCGCCGTCTCCGGGCAGGTGGAACTCGACACCCGGCTCGCGTTCTCGCTGCGCGGGGCGCTGCGCCGTTTCGATCCTGGCCGTTTCGGCGACTTTCCGAAGGCCGACCTCAACGGTTTTCTGCAGGCACGCGGTGCACTGCGCCCGCAATGGCAGGCACAGGTGCAGTACCGGCTGGCGCGCAGCCGGTACCTGGGCCAGGCGCTCGGCGGCGAAGGCACGCTGAACTTGACGCCTCGCCGGATCAGCAACGCCGAGCTGCGCTTCGCGCTCGGCCCGAATGTCCTCGTGCTGCGCGGCAGCTTCGGCGCACCCGCAGACGCGCTGCGCTTCGACGTTCGGGCGCCTCGGCTCGAGGCGCTCGGCCTGGGCTTCGCGGGTGCGCTGAGCGCAGCCGGCACGGTGGCGGGCACCGCGTCGCGGCCCTCGCTCGAGGCCCGTGTCGAGGCCAGCAACATCGTCTACAACGGCTATCGTGTCGCGCGTTGGAGCGCGCAGGGGCGCCTCGAACAGGGCGAGGATCCTCGCCTCGAGCTGCGCTCCCGGCTGGCGCGGGCCGCGCGCGGCGACTTGAAACTCGCCACGCTGGAACTGACAGCCGATGGAACGCTGTCATCCCACGCCATCGAACTGAAGGTCGAAGGCCACGCGCTGGAAGCGTTTGCGCGACTCCAAGGCGCCTGGAGCCAGGAGCACAGCCGGTGGAGCGGGGTGCTGGAGCGCCTGGAGAACGCCGGCGACTACGCGTTGCGCATGAGGCGGCCGGCGCCTTTGCGCGTCGCGCGGCACTTCTTGGAGCTGGGCGCGACCCAGATGCAATTCCAGCAGACCGAGATCGCGCTGGGCGAGACCGTGTACCGCAATGGCGAGCTGTCCACCAGCGGCTCGGTGGCCGGCGTAAGGCTTTCTCGCCTGCTCGCGCTGCTCCCGCACCCGCCCGCGGTGCAGTCCACGCTCACCCTGGGTGCGCGCTGGTCGCTGCGGGCTGGGGAGAAAGTCGACGCGACGCTGGAGATCGCGCGCGAAGGCGGCGACCTCCTCGTGCCCGGAGAGGAGCCGCTCGCGCTCGGCCTTGAGGAGGCGCGGCTCGTGCTGCGTGCCGTGGCGAATCGTCTGGACGCGGATCTGACGTTGCGGGGCGCTGCCGTCCAGGCGCGGGCACAGGCGCAGACCATGCTCGAGCGCCGCGGCGCACGCTGGGGCGTGCCGGGCAGCGCGCCGCTCAAGCTGAACGCGAGCGCGCAATTGCGCTCGATCGGCACACTGGCCCCCCTGGTCGGCGCAGCGGTGAGCGCGGCCGGTTCGCTCTCCGTGCGGCTCGAAGCCGACGGCACGGTGGCGCAACCCGGCTTGCGCGGCACGGTCGCCGGCGAAGATCTCGCGGTCGAGCACGTCGCGGGCGGGATCTTTCTGCGCGACGGCGTGTTGCGCGCGCACCTGGCTGACGGAGTCCTGACGCTGGGCGAGCTGCGCCTGCGCGGCGGCGAGGGAACGTTCTCCGCGCGGGGAGAGCTGGCCGCGCGCGGCGACGCGACGCAGATCGGCGTGGAGTGGTCGGCCCGCAAGCTCGCGATCGTGCAGCATCCCGATTTGCGGCTCACCGTCTCCGGCGCCGGCACGCTCAAGGCGGACGAAGGGCGCATCGCGCTGGCGGGCGCGCTCACCGCGGACCGGGGGCGGGTCGAGCTGCGCAGCGAAGCCGCTCCGGGTCTCGGGGGCGATGTTGTCGTGGCCGGGCGCGAGCAACCCGAGTCGGTGACCGCGCGGCTGCTCCCGTCGGAACTCGATCTGGCGCTCGACCTGGGTCCGGATTTCAGGGTAGCGGGCCGCGGCCTTGACGCACAGCTCGCGGGCACTGTGCGCTTGACCGGCGCGAGCGGCGCTGCGCTTGCCGCGCGCGGCGAGATACGGACCGTGCGCGGCACTTACGCCGCTTACGGCCAGAAGCTCAGCATCGAACAGGGCCTGTTCCACTTCTCCGGGCCGGTCGGCAATCCCGCGCTGCAGATCCGGGCGCTGCGCAAGGACCAGCCGGTGCAGGCCGGTGTCGAGGTGACCGGTACGGCGCGCACTCCGCTCGTGCGCCTGATCTCCAATCCGGAAGTGCCGGATCCGGAAAAGCTTGCCTGGCTGGTGCTCGGTCGTCGGGTCGAGTCCGGCAACACCGCCGACGCCCAGACCCTTCAGGCCTCGGCCGTGGCGCTGGCGGCCGGGCTGGGAACGGCGCCGTTGCAGCGGCAACTGGCGCGCGTGGTCGGGCTCGACGAGCTGCGGCTCGCTGCGGGCAGCGAGGGCACACAGGGCGGAGTGGTTGCGGTGGGCAAACGCATCACCGAACGCGTCTACATGAGCTATGAGCGCAGCCTGGGCACGGCGCTCGGCACTCTGCGCACCAGCTATCAGCTCTCCAAGCGCTGGTCGCTGCGCGCCGAGAGCGGCCAGACCGACGCCGTGGACCTCTTCTTCACGATTTCCTTCCACTGACCGGCCGCCGGCGTGGTGTCATGCGGTCGCGATCAAGCTCGCGAGCCTGGGCAATGGCCGGGCTGCGAAAAGCACCGAAGCCCGCGTCCTCAACGGACGCAGGATCGACGCCCTCCCGGAGCGGTTCCGCGTCGTCTTCGTTCAGCGCGCGGTCGAGGAGCTGAGGGTCGGGGAGACGGCCTCCTCCGGCCTCGGCATCCCCGAGGCGACGGTGCGCACGCGCTTGTTTCGCGCCGGAAGCCGGCGCAACACGGCGCGCACCTCGACAAGCCGCATTGAAACCGAAGAGGATGTGGTTGGCAGGCGGTGTCTGGCACCGGGATAGAATGTTTTCAGCACCGACTTGGAGGCAGGCATGCCCCTCATCGAATGGAGCGACAGCCTGGCGGTCGATCGAGGGGTGATCGACGACACGCACCGGGAATTCGTCGCGCTGCTCAACGCGCTCGCGGAAGCCGACGAGAACGGTGCCTTGGAGGCGCTCGACGCGTTTCTGGCGCACTCCGAGGCGCACTTCGGACAGGAGAGCCGCTGGATGGAAGAACTGGCCTACGGCGCGGCCCAGTGCCATCGCGACGAACACGAAACCGTGCTGGTGATCGCGCGCGAAGTGCGGCGGCGCGTCGCGGCCGGCGAAGGCGGCACGGACCTGGTCCGGTTTCTGGCTGCGGCGGTCGCCCAGTGGTTCGAGAACCACGCCGCCTCGATGGATACCGTGCTCGCCCTGTACATGAAGGAGCACGGCTACACGCCGCTTCCCGGATAAGACGCTGCCGCCGGCAGTCGCGCGTTGTGCGGGCCGCGCCGGGGTCCCCGACTTCCACGAGCCCTCAGACCTGATCGGGCGTGGGAAGTGCGATGCGATCTAGAGCAGCTCGATCACTCTTTCAGGCGGGCGAGCCAGTACCGCCTTGTCGCCTTTGACGACGATCGGCCGCTCGATGAGGATGGGGTCCCTGACCAGGGCATCGAGCCATTGCTCATCGCTTAACTGCTTGCCGGCATACTTCCGCTTGTAGACGTCCTCGCCTTTGCGCACGATCTGCTCGGGTTTCAGACCGAGCTTGTTCAGAACGCTCTTCAGCTCCGCCTTGGTCGGTGGGGTCTGCAGGTATTCGATGATTTCCGGTTCGATGCCTCTGTCGCGCAGCAAGGCGAGCGCGCCGCGGCTCTTCCCGCAACGCGGGTTGTGGAAGATGGTGATCTGTGCCTTCGGCATAAGTCGGACTGCGTCATGACAGCGCGCGGCTCACGACCTCGGTCGTGTCCCTGGACAGAGCGGGCGCATTCAGGATGCGCTCGAGCGCTGCGCGGGCGTGCCGTTGCCGTCCGAGGTCGAATTTTCTCCAGCGGTCGAACGCGCGGGCAAGACGGGCCGCCACCTGCGGATTGATCGGATCGAGCGCGATCACCTGCTCGGCCATGAACGCGTAGCCGGCGCCGTCGGCCGCGTGGAAACGCACGTGGTTGGTGCCGAACGAGCGGATCAGCGCGTAGACCTTGTTGGGGTTCTTCCGGTCGAACGCCGGATGCTCTGTGAGGCGGCGGACTCTGTCCAGCGTCTCGGGAAGCCGCGAGCCGGCCTGCACCGCCAGCCACTTGTCGACCACCAGCGGCTCCTCCTTCCACTTCGCGTAGAAGCGCTCCAGCGCGCCCTCGCGTTCTTCGCATTCGGTGTTGGCGAGCGCGGCGAGCGCGGCCATCACGTCGGTCATGTTGTCCGAGTGGTCGAACTGCCTGAGGCACAGCGCGCGGACCGCCTGGTCGGGCTCTTCCATGAGATAGGAGAGGCAAAGGTTGCGCAAGGCACGCAGTCCGGCGCTTTTCGGATCCGGACTGTAGGGCCCGGCCACCGCGAACGCCTCGTAGGCGAGAAGCAGCTCGCCTTTCAGGCGCCGAGCGATGGCCCGGCGCAGCGCATTGCGCGCCCGATGCAGGGTGTCGGGATCGACCTCGTCCATCTGCTCGGCGAGATAGCCTTCCGAGGGCAATGCGAGGGCCTCGGCGGCAAAGGCCGGATCGCGCCCGGCCTCGGCCAGCACGCGCTCGAATGCCTGGAAGAATCCGTCCGGAAACTGCGGCTCGATTCCGCCATGCAGGCTGGCGCAGGCGCGCAGGATGATGTTGGCCGCGAGACGCTGTCCAGCTTCCCAGCGGTTGAAGGCGTCGGAGTCGTGCGCCATCAGGTGCGTGAGCGCGCGCTCGTCGTAGTCGTACTTCACGATCACCGGGGCGGAAAAGCCACGCAGCAGGGAAGGAACCGGCGCCTGCGGCATGTCGAGGAAAACGAAGCGCTGTTCGCTCTCTCTCAGCGAAAGCACCCGGGTCGTTCCCGCCGGCTTGCTCTCCCCCTCCAGGCGCAGCGGGAGGTCGTTGCCGTCCTCACCGACCAGTCCCAGCGCAAACGGAATGTGAAACGGCAGATCGGGCGCCGTCGCCGTCGGTCTGGACTGCTTGACGGTCAGCACGTAGCGCCGAGCGAGCGGGTCGTGGCTCGAGGTCACGTCGAGCACCGGCGTGCCGGCGTAGTCGTACCAGCGCTTGAATTGCGTGAGATCCACGCCGGAGGCGTCCTGCATCGCCTGGACGAAGTCGTCGGTAGTGACCGCCTGGCCGTCGTGCCGCTGAAAATACAGATCCATGCCCTTGCGGAAGTTCCCCGGTCCCAGCAGCGTGTGGATCATGCGCACGACTTCCGCACCCTTTTCGTAGACGGTCGCGGTGTAGAAGTTGCTGATCTCCATGTAGGACTGCGGGCGCACCGGATGGGCCATCGGACCCGCGTCCTCGGGAAACTGCACCGCGCGCAGCGAGCGCACCTCCTGGATGCGCTGTACCGGCCGCGAGTAGCGATCAGCGCCATATTCCTGGTCGCGAAACACGGTGAGACCCTCCTTCAGCGACAGCTGAAACCAGTCGCGGCAGGTCACCCGGTTGCCGGTCCAGTTGTGGAAGTACTCGTGCGCGACCACGCGGTCCAGGAACATGAAGTCGGCGTCGGTGGCGATGTCCGGCCGCGCCAGCACGTACTTCGTGTTGAAGATGTTCAGCCCCTTGTTCTCCATCGCACCCATGTTGAAGTCGCCGACGGCGACGATCATGTAGTGATCGAGATCCACCTCCAGGCCGAACACGTCTTCGTCCCATTTCATGGCGCTCTTGAGCGCCTGCATCGCGAAACCGCACTGATCGAGCTTGCCCGGCTCGACGAAGATGTAGAGCCTGACCTTGCGCCCGGACGCAGTGGTGAAGCTGTCCTCGAGCTTGTCCAGCCGGGCCGCCACCATGGCGAACAGATAGCAGGGCTTGGGGAAGGGATCTTCCCAGCGTGCCCAGTGCCGGCCTGAGCGCTCTTCGCCACGCGCGACCGGGTTGCCGTTCGACAGCAGCACCGGATAGCGTGCCTTGTCGGCGTGGATCGTGGTGCGGTAGCGCGTCATCACGTCCGGCCGGTCCACAAAGTAGGTGATGCGCCTGAACCCTTGCGCTTCGCACTGCGTGAAATAGCCGTCCTTCGACGCGTACAAGCCCATCAACCGCGTGTTGTCCTTCGGCCGGATGCGCACCGTGGTGGAAAGGGTGAAGCGATCGGGGACGTCGCCAATCGTCAGGTGCTCGGCATTCAACTCGAAGCGGCCGGCTTCCAGCGCCCGGCCGTCGATCGCGATCGACTCGAGCACCAGGTCCTCCCCGTCGAGCACGAGCGCTCCTGCGCGAGCCGCCGCTCTTGGATTTCTCTCCACGGCGAGCGTGGCCGACACCCGCGCGAAATCTTCGCGCAGGTCGATGTCCAGGTCGATCGAGGGAATCAGGAACGCCGGCGGCGTGTAGTCCTTGAGATAGACGATACGGGCGGAAGGCGTGAGCATGTCCATCGCGTCAACTTGCGTTTGTCCGCATTTTGACGCGATTTTACCCAAGCGGTTCGGGCCAGCCGATCGCTGCAAGCGGAAGGTGAGGCGAGAAGCGAGGTAAAAGGAGGGACAAAGCGCAAGACCGGCAACGAGCAACCGGCAACCAAACGCACCCCGGGATGCGGCGCGTCCCGGGGTGCAGACGGTCCCGGTCAGGCGCGGCCGAAGCGACCGAGATCCAGCACCGCGCTGAGCGGCGCGGGTCCGGCTTTGCCGATCTGGCTCGAGCGACCCTGAACGTTCGAGACGTCGGAGATCGCCCGCAGCGAAATGGTCTTGCCCGCAACCGCGGTCGCCGAAGCACGGCCCTGCACATTCGACACTTCGTCGATTGCACCGCTGGTCACCGATTGCGCCGCATGCCCGGCGGAGGCGAAAGCCGCGAACGCCGCGGCAGCGATGATGGAAGAAAACCTCGTCGTCATGTCAGATCTCCTTGTGGTCAGGTGATGCGCCGCGAAATACGGCGACGGGAGTTGGTCGGATTCACCGGTCGGTCATTACACGCGGGGCGAGGACCCTAAAGGATCCGATCGTGAATCCGGTCGCGCACGTTGCACGTACGCGCGCGCGGACCTGTACTGCGAGGAGGGACATTTCGATCGGCGGAGCAATGTTGAAAGGTCTTGGGCCGGTTCTCCGACCAAGCGGCCGGAGGCCGGGTGCGTTTGCGCGCGGCTCTTCGCCCGCATGGCATAGGGATGGGCAGGAACGGCCGGAGCGGTTCGCACACTCCCCAAGGAAGCGCGGCAGGACTACACTTCATCGCGGGGCCCTGGTAGAGCCAGACAACACGGACCGGGAAGGCGCCATGAATCAATCCACGCTCGCCGAGCAGAAGCGCTCCGATGAACACGCCGCTCTGCGGCACATCGTCGAAGGCACTTCCGCCGTGACGGGCGAGCAGTTCTTCACCGAGCTGGTGCGCAACCTCGCGGCCGCACTCGGCGTGTGCGGCGCCTGGGTCACCGAATATCTTGCGCGCGAGCGCCGTCTGCGCGCCTTTGCTTTCCTCATCAACGGCCAGTGGCGTCCCGGCTACGAGTATCCGCTGGACGGTACGCCATGCGCCCCGGTGATCGAGGGGGGCGAACTGGTGCACTTTCCCGACCGGATCGTCGAGCTGTTTCCAGAAGACCATGGCCTGGCCAGGATCGGCGCCGTGAGCTACATGGCCATGCCACTGTTCGACACCAACGGGACCGTGATGGGACACCTCGGCGTGCTGGACAACAAGCCCATGCCCCGCAGCACGTTGAACGAAGGCCTGCTGCGGATTTTCGCCGCGCGCGCCACCGCCGAGGTGCGACGCATGCGCGCCGAAGCCAGCCTTCGCGAAAGCAGGGACAAGCTGAGCCGGCTGGTCGCGAGCGCCATGGACGCCATCATCGAGATCGATCAGGATCTCGTCATCACCCTGGCCAATCCGGCCGCGGAGAAGATCTTCCGCTGTAAGGCGCAGGAGATGGCAGGCCGGCCGCTCGCCGAATTCCTCTCCGATGCCGGCCGCGAGAAGCTCAAGACCCTGGTGCACGAGCTCGCATTGCACGCGCAGGGCCGCCGCTACCTCTGGATCCCCGGTGGGCTGAGCATGCACCCCTGCGACGGTGGCGAAGAGTTCCCCGCGGAAGCCACGCTTTCCTGCTCCGAGGCGCAGGGCAGGCTCTTCTACACGCTCATCCTGAGGGACGTCAACGAGCGCATTGCCGCCGAGCACAAGATCCGCAGCCTGACCGACGAAGCGGCCTATCTGCGCGAGGAACTGCGTTCGCTGAAGGGCTTCGAGGAGATCGTCGGCCGCAGCGAGGCGCTGCTGCGCGCGCTGCACGATGTGCAGCAGGTGGCGCCCACGGATTCGACCGTGCTCATCCTGGGCGAGACCGGAACCGGAAAGGAGCTCTTCGCGCGCGCCGTTCACGCAGCCAGTCCTCGCGCCGAGCATGCGCTGATCACCGTGAACTGTGCCGCGATTCCGGCGCAGCTGATGGAGAGCGAATTCTTCGGGCACGAGCGCGGAGCCTTTACCGGCGCGACCGCGCGGCGCGAGGGCCGCTTTGCGCTCGCGGACCGGGGAACGATCTTCCTCGACGAGATCGGTGAGCTGTCGCTCGAACTGCAGGCCAAGCTGCTCAGGGTGCTGCAAGAAGGCGAGTTCGAGCCGGTTGGCAGTTCGCGGACCCGAAAGGTCGACGTGCGGGTGCTCGCGGCCACGAACCGGGATCTGCTGCAACTGGTCAAGGAAGGCAGGTTCCGCGAAGACCTGTACTACCGGCTCAATGTCTTTCCGATCCGCATCCCGCCGTTGCGCGAGCGCGCTGAGGACATTGTCCTGCTCGCCAGCGCATTCGCGGCCCGCTTCGCCAAACGCATGGGGCGGGCGATTCTGCCGCTGACGCCGGATCAGGCGCGGCGGCTGTGCGCCTACCAGTGGCCCGGCAACGTGCGCGAGCTGCACAACGTCATCGAGCGTGCGGTCATCACGTCGCGCGACGGAAGTCTGAACCTCGACCGTGCCTTGCCGGAGGTCGCTGCGGTCGTTGCCCGCCCGGGCGAATCGCCGACCGAAGATGGCCGCGTCTACACGATGCAGGAACTGGAGGCGCTCGAGCGCGAGAACATCCGGCGCGCCCTGGAAACCTGCGATTGGCGCATCGCTGGAGACCGCGGCGCCGCCCGGTTGCTCGGCATCAATCCCTCCACGCTCGCCTCGAGAGTCAAGGCGCTCGGCATCGAGCGGCCGCGCTGACTGCATCGCCTCGCGAGATCTCACGGGTGGACTCGCGAGATCTCGCAATCCACGAAGTTTCGCGACGCGTTCGAAGCGCCCCGCATACCTTCAAGTATCTGTCCACAAAGCACAAGTCTCTCTCGCCGGGCTCTGGCCCGACTGCTGCTAACCCGCCTCGCATCGCCGCCGCGGCGCCCGCTGCAATTCATTAATTCATTTCGCGGGTCAGTGTGCCGGCTCGACGCGGCTTCGTCCGCGCGCCGTAGCCACTCCGGCTACGCAGCACGGCGAGAAGAAAGGGGGTGACGCAATGAGTGCAGCCAACGCCATGCAGACGTTTCTCGACGAGCACGAGATCCAGCCCGAGTTCGCCTCGGCCGCTGTGGTCTACGTGCCCGAGTCTCACGAGCCTCAGGCCCGGGAGATCGAAGCCTGGGCCCGCCACGCTTCCCGCTCGAGCGGCTTCGGCGCGCCCGAAGCCTTAGACGATGCGCTGGAGGGTGGTGCGGACGAGTCGCTGGTCGAGATTCTGTATCGGGTCGCGGCAAACCTCGTGCGCTGAGTGCACGGGCGGTCGCCAGCGGTTCTCTTTCTTTTTCCTTGCAGAGAAGGGACAAAGACATGAAGCGAGTATTGGTGTTTGGCTACGGCGTGGCCAGCTACGCCGTGTTCTTTCTGACGTTCCTGTACGCCTGCGGATGGGTCGGCAACCTGTTCGTCCCGAAGGCGCTGGATGGCGAGCCGACTGTGTCGTTCGTTCAGGCGTTGCTGACCAACGTAATGCTGCTTGGCGTGTTCGCGCTCCAGCACAGCGTCATGGCGCGGCCGGCGTTCAAACGCTGGTGGACGAAGGTGATCCCCGAAGCGGCCGAACGGAGCACATACGTGCTGTTCTCGAGCCTCGCGCTGATCCTTCTGTTCTGGGGATGGCAGCCGATGGGCGGCGTGGTGTGGGACCTCCAGGATCCGCTCTGGCGCGCGATCGCGTATTCGCTGTTTGGCTTCGGCTGGGGTCTCGTCCTGGTGACCACGTTCCTCATCAATCACTTCGACCTGTTCGGGCTGCGCCAGGCGTGGCTCTACCTGCGCGGCCGGCAGTACACGCCGCTGCGCTTCGTCACACCGGGTCCGTACCGACTGGTCCGGCATCCCCTCTACGTGGGCTGGCTGTTCGCCTTCTGGGCTACGCCCACGATGACGGCGGCGCACTTGCTGTTCGCGATCGGCACCACGGCCTACATCCTGATCGCGATCCAGCTTGAAGAGCGGGATCTGGTCGCGGCCCACGGCGAGGATTACGAGAACTACCGCCGGCGCGTGCCGATGCTCCTGCCGCGCCTGTTCGGAAGGGGCGGGCGAAGCCCTGCGCAAGCGTAGGGCTCCTTCGGCTCGCGCGGCGCAACGGCCGCACAGGCGCAGGATGTTCCGACGTCGCGCGTGACCGAATTGCTCACAACACGATCGAGGAGCACAGACATGAGAGAAGCCATTCGTCACGCGTTGTACCTCAACACCGGCAGCGTTCTCAAGGTGTGCAACGGCAACAGACTGCGCGTCGAGGTCACGGAAGGGCAGGCCTGGATTACCCAGGAGGGCGACCTGCGCGATCACGTGCTTCAGGCAGGGCAGAGTTGGCGCATCGACCGCGACGGTTTGACGCTGATCCAGGCGTTGATGCCGTCGCGTCTGGCACTGCTCGCGGTCCGTGATCGCGATCGTCCGGAACCGAAAGCCACCTTCTCGCTGGTGCTGTCAGGTGCGATCTGAAACGAATTCGCCCTGACAAGCGAGCAATGCTCACAGAAAGGCCGCATGCGCGGCCTTTCTTGTTTGTGGTCCTGCGTTGTTCTGCAGGACGCGAGATCCCGCGCATGCCATCACGAGATCTCGCGAATCGCGAAATTTCCCGAGACGCGAGCCCTATGCCGAATATTTAAGTCCTTGTACACAAACGGGAACGCTCGATTCCCGGGACTTGGCACGCGACGCGCTAATAGCGTCGCGCCGAATTGAAAACGCTCCAGCTGAGCGCGCAATCCGGTGAATAGAAGCCAGTCGTTCAGTTCCTGAGGAGATGGTTGATGACCACACAGCAAGCGATGAAAGCCGATGACCGCGTCAACGGTATCGACGTGGACCGGTTGCAGGGCACGATCGAGGCCATCAAGGCCGCGCCCGCGCTCGCCCGATTCACGTTTCGGGCCGCCAACCGCTGGATGAAAGGCGGACACAGCCGCACCAGCATTCAGGGGTTCTGGGGCGCAGGTGCCTACAACGAGCGGGAAAGTTTCGTGATCGACAGCGCCGAACCCGGCCTGATCCTGGGCGGGGACGAGGCGCCCAACCCGTTCGAGTACATCCTGCACGCACTGCTGGCCTGCCTGACCACGACGTTCGTCTATCACGCCGCCCTGCGCGGGGTGCGCGTCCAAGCCGTCGAGTCGCGGATCGAGGGTGACCTGGATCTGCACGGATTCCTCGGTTTGCGCGAAGACATCCCACGAGGTTTCCACGAGATCCGCGCGACGCTTCGCGTCAGGGCGGATTGCGCGGAGCCGAAGCTGCGCGAACTCGTGCAACTCGCGCAGCAACGCTCGCCAGTGTTCGAAATGATGACATCGGCCGTTCGTTTATCGCTGACCTGCGAGGTCATGTAACCCGAGAATCAGGAGTTTCCCCTCTTCGAGTTCACTGACAGGAGACACAAACGATGAAAGTCCTAAGAGTTGTTTCAATCGCCATCCTCGGCATGACCGCCTCCGTCGCGCTCGCCGGAACCAGTGCGCCGGTGGAACGCCTGGGGCGCAGCTCGCAGATCCAGGGCGGTGGCATCGCCGTCAAAGCCGTCGCGGCCGACCCCTCCGCCGTCTACGGCCGCGGCTCGCCGGCGATGGCGATGCAGGAGGGCAAGCAACGCGTGATCGCTGCGCAGCGCAGTGCCGGCGACGTGCTCGGCCGTGCCTGATCGCAAGACATCCTCGACAACCATTCTTCCCGTAACGAAAGGAACCAGACATGAACGCTCTGAGAATCGCAAGCGGTATTCTGCTCGCCACTGCGGCCTCGGCCGCCTTTGCCGTCGCGCCCGCGCCGGGCGCGCTCGATCCCAAGACCGGAGAGGTGGTCGGCTTCGTGCAGACCCCCTGGTCGGTCGCCAACTACGGCCTCATGCCGACGCCGAAGCAGATGGCGGGGTTTCAGGCGCGGCCGTGGGCTGTTGAACGCTCCGCCTATTATGTGGGCGACATGCAGGTCGCCCGCGGACGGCAAAGCGGCGCGGATCGGGGGCGTCTTTGACCCAACGAAAGCGGACCGGAACAGGGCCGGCGATGGCTGGCAGAAAGCGCTGCCGCTGCTCTGGTTGCCCGGCCTGCGCGGGCGCGACGCGGCAACCGCCGTCGCGTCCGCTGCCGAACCGGCAGTCGCCGGGAACCGGCCTTTACCACGCGAAAGCCGTGCCGTCTGAGGACGGCGCGGCTTTTTTCAGTGAGTGGCGAGAAGCGCGAGGGCTCAGGCGTGAGAGAAGCCTGCAAGGCGCGAGGATCTCTGCTTCCGAGTTCGCCTCACCTCTTCCCTCAGAGGGTCGCGGCCTGCTTCCTCTGCGCGTTTACCGTTCCGTCGTCCATCTCGCGCTGAAGCGGGTCGCGCGCCACAGCCAGGCCAGAGAGAAGAAGAACAGGGTGAACACGAGCGCGCCGTTCCATTCGAGCGCATTTCCGACGCGATCCTGTGCCTGATCGTCGATGGTGAAGAAGGGTGAAAAGCCGTTGATGAGTCCCATCAACAACAGCAGCAGGCATAGCACCAGCGGAACGCGATCAAATCGGCGTTTCAGGGGCAGCCAGCCGGACTCTGCCAGCCGGTAGAGGTGACCGGCGCAAATGACCATGCACAGGCAAGTCGCCCCGAAATAGACGATCACGCCGTAACGCCGCATCCAGCGGTACACCTCCCCCTCAGTGCCCAGGAAGGTAGCGTAGATCGCGAGAAATACCCCGGCGAGCAGTCCAAGCCAGGGCAGCGCGCGCAGCGACCGGTCCGGGCCAACTCCCAGGTTTCTCAGCCAGGCCGTGCACAGCAGCCAGGTCAGCGTCTGCAGGGCAGCGGCCGGGAGCACGAACACGCGAAACACATGGTTGGGCAGTTGGTGGCGTGCGGCCCGGCTGATCGAAACACACCCCTCGATCAGGGGGTTGCAGGCCGGGACGAGTTCCAGCCGGATGGAGAGGTTGAGCGCCAGGAGGGTGGCGAGGGCGGGCAGACCGCCTGCAATCAGCGGTAGCAGCCAGAGCGCATGGGAACGATCGCGGCGCAGATGCACACAGTGCATGGTAGCGCATCGGTTTCGCGATGCGAGCGCCCAGGTTCTGAAGAGCCGAGTTCACCCCCGAGGCGAGTGGACTGGGAGTGCTTACTATCGGCTCCTCGGTAAGCTACGTGTATCTCTCAACTTTGCATTCCAAGTACTTATTTTTCTTGGCCGTTTGCGGCCGCTGAGGTATTCTTCACAAATTGGTCAGAGCGACCCCCGGCCGGCGGGCCTTGAGGGCTCGCTTCCCTTGTGCGTGCGGGCGAGAGCGTTTCGACGAATGGCTTCGTTTCAGGACATCGGCAGTGTGATCCCGGTCAGCCGGCGCGTGTTGCTCATCGTCTGGCCTTTCATCGCCATCGTTGTGCTGCTCGTCTGGCTCGCCGCGGAATCGATGAGCATCATGATCGCGATCCGATCCTACTCGGAGGGCGAAAGCCTCTGGTCGAAATCGCAGAAGATCGCGGTCTTCCACCTGCTGCGCTACGCGGAGTCGCGCGACGACGCCGACTTCCAGAAATACCGCGAAGCGATTGTGGTGCCGCTGGGTGACCGCAAGGCCCGCGAGGAGCTGGAAAAACCGCATCCGGACTATGCGGTGGCCTGGCAGGGACTGATCGAAGGCCGTACGCATCCGGGCGACATCCCGCATGTCATCAAGCTCTTCCGGCGCTTCCGCAACTTCGAGCAGATTGCCAGGGTCATCGGGATCTGGGAGCAGGGTGACCGCCTGATCGACGAGCTGATCGGAGCCGCAGAAGACCTGCGTCGTCACGTGCGCTCCGGCGCGACTGCGGAAGGGTTGCGCCCGGTCATCGAGCGCATCTTCGACATCGACACGCGCCTCACGCCGCTTGAGGACCAGTTCACCAAGACGTTCGGCGATGTCGCCCGTCAGACCCAGTTCCTGCTCCTACTCGTCAACTTTACGACCGCAGGCGTGCTCGTACCGTTGGGGATCCTCCTGTCGTACCGGACGGTGCGGCGGCGCGAGGAGGCCGAGCGTGCGCTCAAGATCAGCGAAGAGCGTTTCAACCTGGCGGTGACCGGCAGCAACGACGGCCTGTGGGACTGGAACATGCTCACCGGAGAAACCTATTACTCGCCGCGCTTCCAGCAGCTGCTGGGCTACGGCGCCTCGCAGATGGAGAACAA